>JAEZFJ010000404.1 GCA_023437755.1 Pseudomonadota bacterium | reverse complement strand
GGCTCTCGGTGAACGTCGCGCGGATGGTGGCGCTGCCGCGCGGGGGCACCAAACGCGAGCCGCACTGGCTACGGCCCGAGCAGCTCGGCCGGCTCGTCATGGCGGTCCCGCCGCTCTGTCAGCCGGTGGTGCTGTTCCTCGGGACCACGGGGTGCCGGTTCTCCGAGATGGCCGCGCTGCGGGTCGACGACGTCGTGCAGACCCCGCACGGGCTCGGCGTCCGGGTGCACCGGGCGGCGACGCAGTCCAAGCGGACCAGCGGGGCTGTGTTCGGGCCGACGAAGACGCACCAGACGCGGACGGTGCCGGTGCCGGCGGCGCTGGACGAGTACGTGCGGACGAGGGTCGCCTTCACCGCGCCGGGCGCGTACCTGTTCCCGAGCCCGACCGGGGGCGTGTGGACCAACACCAACTTTCGCGCGCGGTCGGGGTGGATGGACGCCACGCGGCGGGCTGGGGTCGAGGGAACGACGATTCACGACCTGCGGCACACCGCCGCGTCGCTGCTCATCGCGGCCGGGGCGGATGTGAAGGCGGTGCAGGTGATCCTCGGGCACTCCACGGCGACGATGACCATGGACCTGTACGGGCACCTGTTCAGCGAGGCGACCTGGCAGGCCATGGAGCGGCTGCCGGTGATACCGCTGATGCAGGCGCCACGGGCGATCGAGCCGCCACCCGCTGAATCACCTGACACGTCCACGTGAGCCGAGTCGCGGGTGGCCGCAGGCGTCACCCTGCACCTCCCTAGACTCGCGTCGTGGCCGACTTCCCGCCCGACGACGACGTCTGCGGCGCACTCGAGGCGCACGTGAGGCGGTTCTTCGCTGACCGGCACATCGAGGCCTTCACCTGGACTGTCGGCCCCGTCCTCGAGCGGAATCCTCACTTCCGGGCCCTGAGGGTCGCCCCGGAGCGGGATGGCGGTCTGTGGACGTATGTCTCCGTCGGCGGATGGGCTGCGACGGAAGGCGCGCACTCTGGCCTTGAGTTCATCGTCTGCACGCCGTACGAGTCGCCATCCGCTATTGAGCTCCTCGCCATGACGGTGCACTACCACTGGGGCGGCCGCCTCGGACTCGGCGACACCTTGGCCATCGGCAGACCGTGGTTGCCGGGCGCCAGCTGCGAGCACCTCTTGGTGAGCCAGCCGTACCCGTTCGGGCGCGACGTAGAGCTCGCCCACGTGGGCGACCTCCACGTGCGCTTCTTGTGGCTCCTGCCCATCACCGCGTCGGAACGCGCATTCAAGATCTCCGACGGACTCGAGGCTCTCGAGACCAGGTTCGAGGCCGCAGGCCTGCAGTACTGGAGGGTCGATCGGCGCTCGGTCGTCTAGATCGCCTCGCTATCGCAAGCGGGCGAGAAGCCGGACCAATCGGCCGAGTCCGGCACACAGCGCTGGAGACTCCGGTCTGAGATCGAGCGAGGGGAAGTCACTGGCCACGCACGACCTTTTCGTCATACGATATGTACGTGGTAAGCGACGAGCAGATCCAGCAGTGGGCCGATGAGGCCGAGGCGGGCTACGACGTCGACGCTTTGAAGCGCCGAGGGCGCGGACGCCCGGGCCGCGGGGCAGAGCCGATGCAGGTCGTGGCCGTCCGGCTGACGGCTGAGGAACTCGATGCCCTCGACGCCGCGGCAGCGAAGCAGGACATGACCCGCTCTGAGGCGATCCGGGCCGCGCTCGCCCACTTCGCCGCGTGAGGGTCCACCGCAGCGCGCTCAAGCACGGCGTCGCGCAGGAGGACGCCATCCAGGCGGCAGGGTGGCCGCTTTGGATCGAGCCGCTCGATGACGACGGCCCGCCCTACCGCGAGCTGCGCCTGGGCTTCGACACCCAGGCACGGCTGCTCGAGACGGTCGTGCTCACGCTCGAGGGCGGTGACGAGCTCGTCATCCATGCGATGCCGGCACGCAGGAAGTACCTCGACCTCTTGCCGTAGGGACTCGCCACGACCCCGCTGCACGCGCCAGCCGTTCCCCGAGGGCCATCCGTCTTGGCGGGCCCTCAGATGATCGTGACCCCTGTCAGCGCCCAGAGCCGAGGTTCCGCGGCGACGAGGCGCTCGGCCAGGCGCCGGCGGAAGAGGAGGTGCCGGAACGCCCTCAGCCCGGCCCCGAAGACCTCATGCGACGCGATGAAGTCCCTGTCCCCGACGAGCGACGCGCCGAGGATCGGCGCCTCGCTCTCGAGGACCGGCAGCCACTTCCATCGACCGCAGTTGGCGCACGTCGAACCCGTCCGCTCTCCCTCGTACTCCCGGTGGCGAGCCACGACAGCGCGGGACAGATCCTCAGGACGGTGCCAGTCCGTGCCGTTGACGACCGGACGGAGCTGCTTCACACCGGTAGGACCTGCCCGAGGCTTGTGTACATCACCGAGGTCCACCTCGAACGCTCCCTCCAACTCGGCGGCCAACCGCGCCGAGACGCACACGACGTCGAAGCGCCAGTTGGGCATCCAGACCTCGGCTGCAGGGAACTTGCGCCCCTGCACGACGAGCGCACCCGTCTGCTCCACGAGCGGCGTGCCGCATCCGAGACACCAGCCTTCGGGCCCGTACATCGGATCGAGGCCGTAGGAGTCCTCCGGCCAGGGCCAGCCGGAGTTGAACTGGGGCGTGAGCGCCACCCAGTCGGCCATCTCGCCTTCCACGGCCCCAGTATGGCGACGTCTACCGTCGCAGTTGATCACGTCGCCGTGCGTGACCCGGCGCGCGGGCGGATGACGTTCGCCGCGCTGGCCGAGGAGTGGCAGGCCTCGCGCGGTCACCTGGCCGTTCGCAGCCAGGAGACCACGCGGTTCCTGCTGGACAAGTACGTGATCCCGGAGATCGGGGCCTACCCGATCTCCGGGATCTCGGCGGCCGACGTCGAACGGGTGATGTCGGCGCTGACGGCCCGCGGGCTGGCGACGGCGACGCGGCGCCGGGCGCTGTCGATGATCCGGCTGGTGTTCGACTACGCGATCCGCGACCGGCGGCTGAGCGTGAACGTCGCCCGGATGGTGGCGCTGCCGCGCGGGGGGACCAAGCGTGAGCCGCACTGGCTGCGCCCGGAGCAGCTGGGCCGGCTGGTGATGGCGGTCCCGCCACTGTGCCAGCCGGTCGTGCTGTTCCTCGGGACCACGGGGTGCCGGTTCTCGGAGATGGCGGCGCTGCGGGTCGACGACGTCGTGCAGACACCGCACGGGCTCGGCGTGCGCGTGCACCGGGCCGCGACGCAGTCCAAGCGGACGAGCGGGGCGGTGTTCGGGCCGACCAAGACCCACCAGACCCGGACCGTGCCCGTGCCAGCGGCGCTGGACGAGTACGTACGGACGCGCGTGGCCTTCGCCGCGCCGGGCGGGTACTTGTTCCCGAGCCCGACCGGCGGCGTGTGGACGAACACGAACTTCCGTGCGCGGTCGGGGTGGAGGGAGGCCACGCGGCGGGCCGGGGTCGAGGGAACGACGATCCACGACCTGCGGCACACCGCCGCGTCGCTCCTCATCGCCGCGGGGGCCGACGTGAAGGCGGTGCAGGTGATCCTCGGACACTCGACCGCCACGATGACCATGGACCTGTACGGGCACCTGTTCAGCGAGGCGACCTGGCAGGCGATGGAGCGGCTACCCGTGATACCGCTGATGCAGGCGCCGCGGGCGATTCAAGACCGGAACTCGTCTTGAGACGACTCTGGCCCGCAAGACCGCTCCGCGGCAAGGCGGGCAAGTGGCCGGAGGGCCGCCTTCACTCAGTAGCGGCACCAGGAAAGGGCCAAGCAGCACGGAACCCTCTGACGTCCGCCAAGACACCGCCGAAGCGGCATCACCCCACGCGCTCAGGAGCGAGGGTCCATTCGCGACCCGTCGCTACGCGGACGGAAGTAGGTCAGTATGCGCCTGCAAACGGGCATGAACCTGGTACCAGAGTTCCTTTCTTCCCAACTCCGTGTTGTCGTAGATGATCGTGGCCTCGTCACGCGTATCGAACGGAAGGTTCGTGTCGCGTTCCGCAATGAAGATGGTCGTCTTCGACCACCCGTGCGCAAGCCCAGCCTCATAGAAGACGTTAGGATTCGTCCCGGTGAAGTCGCAGACAACAGCGTCCGCATGGTAGATAAGCGTGGCGACCTTATCGATGACTCGACGGCCACTGAGATCCGTGTCCGCACGTTCGCAATGGATTCCGAGCCGCGCCAGCTCGAGATCGAGCTTCGCAAACACCGGCTGGAGTTTGGCAATTGTGAAAGGCATCATCACGCAGACGAGTCTATCGTGGCGCTTCGGCGCAATGGTGAACAGTTCCGGAAGACCGCGGTCAGCCCCTGCGACCGGCCGAGGGGCAACTGCTTCGGAACCGAGCAGATCGATCAGATCGTCTTCCATCGCAACGATCCTGGTGCGGTGCCACCCCCACTCGCCGAAGCCAAACACGTCGTCCAGCTCGTGCAGGCGCCGCGCGGGAATCGCTGCGAAGCCTTCGTAGGGCTTGAAGGTATACTGAACCTCACGCGCTCCCAGGTGGAGGCGCTGGAAACGACCGACGTACGCGAACGCGAGGTCGGCATCCTTGGGTGTGTGTTCAGGGCTCCAGAGCACGGGACACGCCAAGAGGAAGCGCTCGATGCCGTCTTCGTCGAAGAGCTCGAGCCTGGCGCGCACCCGGCTGTCCGTCCCCTCAAGTAGCCGCTCTCGGGCCACCTTCCCCGAGAAGCCGGCCGCCGTGACTTCACTTCCGGCCCCTCTTGAGTCGACCACAATCGTGAACATCGACAACCTCCTCGCTCCGCGGCTATCGCGGCTCTTCGCAATCCAGGGTGTAGCAGCGTGCTGCGGGTTGGCGGCGCGTCGGTGACCGGGTAGGGGTCGAGGTCTCCCGAGGATGAAGGTTCCTACGCCGCTCATCCGGAAGACCTCGACGTGCTT
>JAEZFJ010000386.1 GCA_023437755.1 Pseudomonadota bacterium | reverse complement strand
CTTCAGGCATACAGGCCTCACCAGTTTGTCACTGAACCGTCGTTCCGGCGGAGGTGCGGCGCTTCCCAGAACGCAAAGGCTTGTCGCGCCAACAACTCCTCATTCACTTCCACGCCCAGCCCCGGAACATCGCTGACCGGGTAGACAGCTCCGTCCAACCGTGGCTGCGCTGGAAAGAACTCGCTGTTGTCGAAGCCCAGCCCAACCTCCGGAGCACGGGTTTCCAGCCAGGCAAAATTCGGCACGGCGGCTGCGAAGTGGATGGTAGCGGCCGTACACACCGGTCCGAGTGGATTGTGCGGCATCAGGTCGACATAGTGAGCCTCGCTCCAGCCCGCGACCTTCATCGCTTCGGTAAGCCCGCCCACATAGCAGACATCGATGCGTTTCAACTGGTGGATGCCACGCTCGATGTACGGAACGAACTGCCACTTGCTGGCGAACTCCTCGCCGATGGCGAAGGGGATGTCGGTCATCGTCCGGAGGGACTCGTAGGCTTCCGGCGTTTCGTCGCGGATCGGCTCCTCGAGGAAGTCGAGCACGCCGCGATCGAGCTTGCTGCAGAAGCTTGCAGCCTCCGCGACCGACAGCCGGTGGTGGTAGTCGATGCCGAGCACCACCTCCCCGCCCAGTTCCTCGCGGGCCCGGTTGAGCAGCCGCGCCGTCGCGGCAACGGACCGGCGCGGCTCGAAGACGTCGCGGCTGTCCTGACCGATGGGAAAGAAGCGGATGGCGTCGAACCCCATCGCCATCAGTTCGCGGGCGCGCTGGACGGCGCCCTCCCCGGCGCTGTCTCCGGTCGAGGCGAAGGTGGGGATGACATGACGCTGCAGACCGCCCAGCAGATCATAGACCGGGACACCCAGCGCCTTGCCCTTGATGTCGTGCAGAGCGATGTCGATGGCCGAGATTGCTGCCTGCAGCACCCGCCCGCCCTCGAAATACTGGCTGCGATAGAGCTCCTGCCAGATGCGGCCGATCTGCATGGCGTCTTGCCCCAGCAGGAACTCGCGATAGTGCTCGATGGCACCGACCACCGCCCGCTCCCGCCCGGTGAGACCGCTCTCCCCCCACCCGAAGATGCCCTGATCGGTCTCGACCTTGACCAGCAACTGGTTGCGGATGCCGACCCGTGCCGGGTACGGCTTGATGGCGGTGATCTTCAGCTTGGGAGTCATGGTGGTCTCGGTGGCGCCTGGTTCAGGCGGCGCGCAGGGCCTTTTCAGTCTCGGCGTCGAACAGGTGAATGCGTTCCTGGTCGAACTCCAGCCATACCATCTCGTCGGGCGCCACCGCCACCGAGGGCGGCAGGCTGATGTTGACGATGGCACCGCCCAGAAACGCCTGCACGAAGGTGATGTCGCCCGTTGGCTCGACCGTATAGACTCGCGCCGGCACCGTATCCGCCACCTGGGTCTTGTGCAGGCGAATGGTTGAATGGCGCGCGCCCAGCACCACCCTGTTCGACTGTGCCCCCGCCACCTTGCGGGCGTTCAGGTCCGACAGCGGCAGGTTCCAGCCCTCGCTGCTGGTCAGCGCGGTGCGGCCACCGCGGCTTGCCACCTCCAGCGGCACAAGGCTCATGGCGGGGCTACCCACAAAGCTCGCCACGAACATGTTGACTGGTTCCGCAAACACCTTGGCGGGGGCATCGTATTGCTGCAGCAGGCCCCCGTTCATCACCGCCATCTTGTCGGCCATGGTCACTGCCTCGAGCTGGTCGTGGGTGACGTAGATGATGGTGGCGTTGAGGTCCTGGTGGAAACGCTTGATCTCGGAACGCATCTGCACCCGCAGCTTGGCGTCCAGATTGGAGAGCGGTTCGTCCATCAGGAACACCGCCGGGTCGCGCACCAGTGCCCGGCCAAGCGCCACGCGCTGCTGCTGGCCACCAGACAGCTCGCGCGGCTTGCGCTCCAGCAGGTGAGTGATGTCGAGAACCTTCGCGGCTTCGCCGACCTTGCGTTCGATATCCGACTTCGGCAGCTTCCGCATCTGCAGCGGGAACGCCAGGTTCTGAAACACCGTCTTCTGCGGGTAGAGCGCATAGTTCTGGAACACCATGGCGATGTCCCGGTCTTTCGGGTCCAGATCGTTGACCACCCGGTCGCCGATGACAATGTCACCGGAGGTGATGGGGATCAGTCCCGCCACAAGGTTGAGCGTTGTGGTCTTTCCGCAGCCGGACGGCCCGACCAGGGCCACGAACTCGCCGTCGTCCACGGTCAGGGACACGTCCTTGGCCGCGAAGATAGAGCCGTAGGTTTTGACCAGATCTTTCAAGACCACCTGGGCCATCGGCAATTCCCCTAGTGTTTGACCGCGCCTTCGGTGAGGGCACGCACGAAGTATTTCTGCAGGACCAGGAACAGCACCACGACCGGCACGCTCATCATGAAGCTCGCCGCCATCAGGCCGGGGAAATCTGTGGTGTTCTCCGAAAAGAAGCGCTGGATGCCTACCGGCAGGGTGAGCTGCTCGTTCTTGGTAAGGAAGGTCGCGGCGTAGATGTACTCGTTCCCCGCTCCGATGAAGGAGTAGATGGCGGTCGCGATGATGCCGGGCACCGACAGGGGCGTGACGATCAGCAGGAAGGCCTGGAAACGTGTGGCACCGTCTATGCGGGCGGCCTGTTCGAGCTGAATCGGGATGTTGTCGTAAAAGCCCTTGAGCAGCCAGATGGCGAGCGGCAGCCCGAAGGTGAGATAAGTCAGGATCAGCGAGCCGTGCGTGTTCACGAGCCCGAGCACGCGCATCAGGATGAACAGCGGCACGAGGAAGATCACCGCCGGGAACATGTTCCGCAGCAGGACGGAGAAGAACAGGAAGCGCCGGCCCGGGAACCGGAACCGCGAGAATGCGTAGGCGGCGGGCACGGCAACCACCACAGCCAGGACGGTGGTGCAGAACGACACGAACAGGCTGTTCCAGAAGAAGCGCAGGAAATCCTGTCCCACGCTGTTTTGCGGATCGAGCAGCTTCTGGTAGCTGGCCAGGGTCGGTTCCGTCGGCCACCATTGCGGCGGGAACTGCATGGCGGCAAAGCCGGACTTGATCGAGGTCAGCAGCATCCAGATCATTGGCACGGCGGTGTAGAGCAGCATCAGCACCAGGAAGAAGCGGCCCGCCCAGCGCCAGCCATCGATACGCTTCCGGCTGCGCGCTACGATCGGTTCGGCGGTTGCGGTCATGCCCCCTGCTCCTTGCTTTCGTTGCCGCTCAGGGCGCGCACATAGAAGTAGCCGAGCACCATCAGGATCAGGAACAGCAGCACCGAATAGGCCGCCGCCACGCCCCAGCGCTGCCGCCCGAAGGCGAGCTCGTAAATATGGGTGATCCAGATATGTGAAGCGTTGGATGGGCCGCCGCCTGTCATGATCCAGGGAATGATGAAGGAGTTGAAGTTGGCCACGGCCAGCAACAGGATCGTCACCGTCGATACACTTCGCAGGTGCGGGAAGGTGACGTGCCAGAACCGCTGCCAGGCCGATGCGCCGTCGACCTTGGCGGCGCGCAACAGCTGCTCGGGCACTGTTTGCAGCCCGGCCATCACCATAATCATGGCGAAGGGAAACTCGCGCCAGATGTTGACCACGATCAGCGACGGCAGGACCGTGTTGACGTTGTCGATGAAGTTGGGCTGGCGGTCGACGATCCCCATCTGCACCATCACGGCGCCGATGATGCCGAAATCGGAGTGGTAGATCCACTTCCAGATGTAGGAGGCGGCAACCGCGCTGATCACCCACGGAATGATCAGGATGGCCCGCAGCACGGCGCGGCCGGCGAAATCGCGGTGCAGGGCAAGCGCCGCGCCGTAGCCCAGCACAAACGCGATCAAGGTGGAGGCCAGCGTCCAGATGGCGGTGTTGATCGTCACCTTCCAGAACACGTCGCTCGACAGGATCGCGGTGTAGTTTTCGGTGCCGATGAAGATCTTGTCGCGCAACTGCAGGCCGGGTGGCGTTTTGAAGAACGACAGTTCGATGGTGTAGTAGATCGGATAAGCGATGACGACGAGCATCACCACTATCGCCGGCAGGACATAGAGATAGTCGGCGCGGCTGTTCCACATCTGCTGCAGCACGCCGGGCTGCCTTGGTGGGGTTTCGCGGGACGCCATGGCTTCGCCGGCCAGCGTGGTCATCCTTTGTGCTCCTTGCCCTGAAGGAAGAGGGTGACCGGCGGGTTGGGGCCGCCGGTCGAGCTTTGCGGGTGAAGACTAGAGGCCGCCACCGTCGGTGACGTCTCTCACCCTCTGCGCCGCATCCTTGGCTGCTTCCTCGACCGTCATGGCGCCGGTCAGGGCGTTCTGCAGCATGTCCGGGATAATGATGTTCATGATCTCGGGGGTTTCCGGCAGGGTCGGGAACGGCACGCCGTAGGGCAGCATAGAGGTGGTCACGTCGAGGAACTCGATGTTCTCGAGGCGCTCCTTCATCCAGGTGGTCTTGAAGCCGTTGAGATTGCCGGGGTTGGAGCCGGCATAGGCCATCTTCAGCGACCACTCCGGGCTGGTCCAGAAGCAGATCAATGCCTTGGCAGCGGCCTCGTCCACTTCACCGCCCTCGACATATTCGGGGTTGAGGATGTGGATGTTGGAGCCGCCGAATACCACCGCACGGCGCCCGTCCGGACCGGTCGGGATCGGGCCGTAGCGCATGTTGTCGATAACCGTTTGCGCCGCTTCCTTGTCGGCTCCCGTCGCCTTGGCCTGAAGGTCAAGCATCACGTCGTAGTCCGACGGGTGCGAGATCATCATGGCCAACTGGCCGCCGAGGAACAGCGGCTGGTTGTCGGCCTGCTGGTTGGTCAGAGCCGAAACCGGCACCGACTGGTCGCGGACATACATGTCGTAGGAGGCCTGCAGGGCGCGGATGCTCTCGGGGCTGTCGAGCCGGATCTCCTCATAGGTCGGATTCGGGTCGGCCTCGTCGAACACGCCGCCACCATAGCCCCAGAGCTGCGGCATGAAGCGGTACGGGGTGTTGCCGGCATTCTTGCGGGCCACGAGGCCGTAACCGGCAATGCCGAGTTCATCGTGGATCTGCTTGGAATAGGCGACCACATCATCCCAGGTCGCCGGCGGAGTTTCCGGGTCGAGTCCCGCCCGCTCGAAGATGTCGGCGTTCCAGATCAACGCCATGGTCTCGTTGTTGGTTGGGATGCCGTAGGTCTTGCCTTCCCACATCACCGACTTCATGGCGCCGGGCCAGAAGTCCTCGCGACTCCAGCCCACATCTTCCGGGCTCAGCTCCTGCAGGTACCCCTTGGAGGCGAACTCGACGCCGCCCAGGATCTGCAGGCGCACCACCATGGGGCCCGCATTGCCGAGCAGCGCGGTGCGGAACTTATCGAGCAGGTCGTTGTAGGTAAGCGCCTGCTCCTCGAGATTGATGTTCGGATAGGTCTCGCGGAAGGCGGCGAAGAAGTCGCGATAGTACTGACGCAGCAGCTCGGGATCGCCCTCGAACACGCCCTGGTACCAGAAGGTCAGGTCGCCCTCGTAGTCGAGCGGAGTGACCGCGCCGCACTGTTCGGCCGTATTGTACTCTTCGGTGCCGGCAATGGACCGCACGTATTCGGGCGTCCATTGGCTGATGTCGACGCTCTGAGCGAACGCAGCAGAATTCATCGACAACGCGAGCGCAGATACTGCTGCACCGTGCGCAAGCGCACGGCTCAACCGGTAGTTCCTCATGAAGTCCTCCTGTTTGCCCTGCCGGCGTCTCTCGCGGCCGGCCCTCTCCCTCCCGCATCGCACACCGGGCTTCGCCTCTTGTGTGCAGGTGCAGCAACAAACACCGTTGCAGAAGACATATTGAGTGTCAACCGCGTTGGATTATACATTATCCCGGCGATTTATTCCGTGTAATTCACCAGGACACCACACGACAACGAGCCTGTTGAACGCTAGAAGGCGAGCGCAAAAAGTGGGAATCACAGGACTTTAGATGAACGACTACACGGCACAGCCGCCGAAAGGGATGGAACCGAGCGGAGCATCGCAGGCGGGGGACTCGGTTTACCGCCAGATCCGCGAAGACATCATTTCGGGGCAGCTCGGCGCCAACGAACGCCTTGTCGTTGCCGATCTGGCCAAACGCCACAACACCTCTACCAACCCCGTCCGGGAGGCGCTGCAACTGCTGCGCGGAGAAGGTTTCGTGATCATCTCCCCCAATCGTGGCGCGCGCGTGCGCCCCATCGACCAGAACTTCGTGCGCGATATCTACGAGATCGGTGTGCTGATCGAGCCGGCTCTCACCCGCTGGTTCGTCGGCATGGCAACGGACGCCGACATTGCCGAACTCGAGGCGGTGCAGGCGGAAATTGAGGACAACAACTTCGCCGACCCGGTGCGGCATAGCGAACTCGACACGAGATTCCACACCATCATGTACGAGCGACACTACAACCGGCACGCTGCCGAACTGTGGTGGAAGCATCGCGAGGTGCTGCGCGCCGTGGGGCGACGCTACGATTTTACACTGGCGCGGCGGGCGCAGGTCATGCGCGAGCACCGCCAGCTCATTCAACACATCAAGGATGGGGAAGCCGACAAGGCAGCGGCGCTGGTAGCCCAGCACGTCGACGGGTCCGGACGCCACATCCTTGAACATATGCGGGCTGCGGAGGCAGCCCGGGCAAGCTAGCCAGAGCTCCATCGCGGCTGGCAAGGGGGGAACGATGAGGATAACCGGGGTCCAGCCGTGGCTGATCAAGTCGGACGCGTCCTATTGGGGCGAGTTCCTGTTCGTCGAGGTAACGACGGACGAAGGGGTAAGCGGCTGGGGGGAGATCACCACGACCACCTTCGTCGCCAATCGTGCGCTCTGCGTCATGCTCCGGCAGATCGGCAAGATCATCGAAGGTGACGACCCCGCCAACATCGAACGCATCTGGCACAAGATCTTCCGCAACTTCACCTATATGGGCAGCCGCGGTGCAGCCGTGGAATGCGTCAGCGCCATCGACATCGCCCTGTGGGACATCCGCGGCAAGGTACTCCGCCGGCCCATCTATGAACTGCTGGGCGGCCCGGTGCGCGATGAGATCCTGCTCTACAGCCACCCCGCCCAGCGCAAGTTGACCAGCAAGGAGGGCGTGGTCCAGGAGATCCGCGACATCCTGGCCTCGGGCCACACCGCCCTCAAGTTCGACCCGTTCGCCCAGCAGGGTGCCTTCGACAAGAACGGGATCGCACGCGAGCAGTCGGAGGGTTATCTCGACGGCTCGATGACCCGCAAGGACGAGCGCGAAGCTGCCGAGCTTACCGCGCTGATCCGGGAGACCGCCGGCCCAGACGTGGACATCCTGATCGACGCCCATGGTCGCTTCGATGTGCCGACGGCCATCCGCCTCTGTCGGGCACTCGAGGAAGCCGGCGACATCGACTGGTTCGAGGAGCCGGTTCCACCCGAAAGCGTCAAAGCGCTTCAGCAGGTGCGGGAAAAGGTCAGCGCCGCCATCTCATGGGGTGAGCGTGGCCACACCAAGTGGGACTTCGTGCCGATCCTTGAAGGCCGGCTTGCCGACTACATCATGCCCGACGTCACCTGGACCGGGGGCATCACCGAGCTCAAGAAGATCTCGGCGCTTTGCGAGGCCTATTACATCCCGGTGTCCCCGCATGATGCTGCCGGCCCGATCAACGTCGTCGCGGGGGCGCAGGTGATGATGACGGTGCCGAATTTCTACCGCCTCGAGACCTCCGAGTGGAACCTCGGCAAATACGACCACCTGATCGACAGGCCACTCGACAATTCCGATGGCAGCCTGAAGCTCCACCGCGCGCCGGGCCTCGGCATCGAGATGAACCGCGCCTACCTCGAAGCCAATCTGCTGGAGCTCGACTGATGGACGCAGACCTGGCGACCCGTATGGTCGAGGACAATGTCCGCACCGCCTCCCGGCCGAGCGAACTGCGCATCACCGACATGCGGGTCGCCGAAATCACCGGCGCGCCCTTCCAGTCGGCGCTGCTGAAGATCTACACCAATCAGGGCATCGTCGGCTTCGGGGAGGTCCGGGATGGCGCCAGCGCCACCTATGCGCTCATGCTCAAGAGCCGCCTCCTGGGCGAGAACCCGTGCGACATCGATCGCCTGTTTCGCCGCATCAAGCAGTTCGGCGGGCACGGAAGGCAAGGCGGAGGTGTGTCGGCAATCGAAATTGCGCTGTGGGATCTTGCCGGCAAGGCCTACGGCGTGCCGGTCTACCAGATGCTCGGCGGGAAGTTCCGCGACCGCGTTCGCATGTATTGCGACACCGATGCCAGCGCGCCGAGTGGCGCGGAAACCGGCAGGCGCCTGAAGGAGCGCATGGAGCGCGGCTTCACCTTCCTCAAGATGGACCTCGGCCTGATGCAGGTGGTGGACACCCCCGGATCGGTGGTGGCTCCCTCGGGTTCGCTTGAAGGCTACCGGACCCACCCGGGCTGGGGTGCCGGCAAGACGCTGGAGGACCGCCGCGCCCGCCACGCCGTCTACGACATCCACAATGTGCGCCACCCGTTCACCGGCCTCGCCTTCACCGAGAAGGGGCTCGACACGCTCGAGCAGTACATCCACGAGGTGCGCGAGGTCATCGGCTACGAGGTGCCACTGGCCATCGACCACGTCGGCCACATCTCGTTGCAGAGCGGCATCCGGCTCGCCCGGCGCATCGAGAAGTACGCCCCCGCCTGGCTCGAGGACGTCATCCCCTGGCAGTACACCGACCAGTACCGGCAGCTGCAGCAGGCCACCACCGTGCCCATCTGCACCGGCGAAGACATCTACCTCAAGGAAGGGTTCGAGCCGCTGCTCAAGGCCGGTATCTCGGTCATCCACCCCGACCTGCTGACCTCGGGGGGCATTCTCGAAACCAAGAAGATCGGCGACATGGCGCAGGATCACGGCGTCGCCATGGCGATCCACATGGCTGAGAGCCCGATTGCCTGCATGGCCGCAGCGCACGTTGCCGTCGCCACCGAGAACTTCATGGCGCTCGAGTACCATTCGGTGGAAGTCGACTGGTGGGACGACATCGTCACCGGCCTGCCCCGGCCCCTCGTCCAGGACGGCTTCATCACCGTTCCGGACAAGCCCGGCCTCGGCATCGACGACGTCGTCGACGAGGTGATCGGTCAGCATCTGCAGGAGGGCGTCGAGGGTATCTGGCGACCCACCGAGCAGTGGGACCACGAGTATTCCTGGGATCGCACTTGGAGCTGACCGCAGGGCGTTGAGGGGACAACATGAAGATAACTGACCTGCGTTGCGCCGTGATCGGACGGCACCCGATCGTGCGCATCGTCACCGACGACGGGCTCTACGGGCTCGGCGAGGTGGAGTTCACCAAGCCCTATCTCAAGCCATGGGTGCTGCATTTTCGCGATGCCCTGATCGGGCAGGACGCCACCGACGCCGAGCGCTGCATGCTCCGGATCCGGCAGCGGGGCTCCTTCAAACCTTATGGCGCCGCAGTGAGCGCCATCGAGCACGCGCTGTGGGATATCGCCGGCAAGGCGGCAAACGTACCTGCCTACAAGCTGCTTGGCGGCAAGGTGCGCGACAAGGTGCGTGTCTACAACGGCTCGATCCGCCAGAAGCGCACCGGCGACCGGCCGGAGGACTACGCCGCCGACGTCAAATGGATGATGGAGCGGCCTGAGAACTTCTTCATGGTGAAGCAGGGCATCAGCTTCCACTCCAACATGAAGGATGCGGTGGACGACTTCCACTACGGGGTACGCCAGACCCAGTCGGGCTACCACGGCGCCATGGACCAGGGGCAGATCAGCGAGCGCGGCTTCAATCACATGCTCGATTGCGTCGCCGCGATGAAGGAGGTGCTGGGCGACCGGGTGAGCCTGGCGCTGGACTGCGGCCCGGGCTGGTTCCTGAACGACGCCATCCGTTTCGCCCGAGCGGTCGAGAAATACGACCTGATGTGGCTCGAGGACATGCTGACCGGCGACTATGTGCCGTGGGTGAACCCGCAGGCCTATCGCGAGCTGACGGTTTCACCCTCGACACCGATCCACACCGGAGAGCAGATCTATTCGCGGCACAACTTCAAGGAACTGATCGAGACCCAGGCGGTTCGGGTGGTTGGTCCGGATCCCGCCGACGTCGGTGGCATCGCCGAGCTGAAATGGGGGGCCGAGCACGCCTACATGCACTCGATCATGATGGCTCCGCACGGCACTGCCAATGGCCTGCTTGGGCTCGGAGCGCTGATCAACGTGTGCGCCACCCTGCCTGCCAACTACATCGCCTTCGAGTACCCGAGTGCTTCGGACCCCTGGTGGGAAGACATCATCATCGGCCTGCCCGAAGGCCGCATCGTCAACGACAGCCATGTCGACCTGCTGCCCGGCCCCGGGCTCGGCCTCGACATCGATGCCGAAGCGGCAAAACCCTACCTGCTTGAAGAAGACCAGGGCTTCTTCGATTGAGGCGGACCAGCGTAACCACGTGGAGGAGACCTGAATGATAACGACCGCGGACATCACCCGGCCACCCAAGCATCTGATCGACGGGCTCAAGGACCTCGGCGCCGCCACCATCGCCGGCACGCTCGGGCACATGGGCTTTCGCAACCCGCACATGACCGGCATCCTGCCCCAGACCAGGGGAAAGTCGATCTGCGGCCCGGCGCTGACGCTGCAGTGCCTGCCACAGCGCCCGGATCTCTTCAGCGAAGGCGAGTATGCGGATCCGGAAACGCAGTTGCACCGGCACGTGCTGTATCATGTGCAGGAAGGCGACGTGGTGGTCGTGGATGCGCGCGGCGACATGCGCTCCGGCATCTTCGGCGACATGATGTCGACCTACTTCAAGGGCCGCGGCGGGGCCGGCATCATCATCGATGGCGTGATGCGGGACCGCCCGAACGTGGAAAAACTGGACCTGGCGCTGTGGCTCAAGGGCTGGTCTCCGAACTACCACGTGCAGACCGACATCTTTCCCAACGCCGTCAACGTGACGATCGCCTGCGGCGGCGTGACGGTGGTGCCAGGGGACATCATCGTGGCGGACGACGATGGAGCGATCGTGGTGCCGGTATCGATGGCCGAACAGGTGATCGAGGAGGGCCAGAAGCACGCCGAGTGGGAAGTGTTCTCGCGCATGAAGCTGATGGAGGGGGCTCCGCTGCAGCGCTATTATCCGCTCCATCCGGACGCCACCGATGAGTACGAGGCTTGGCGAAAGCTCACGAACTCCAAATAGGAGTGGCGAACCTGCTTCTCTGGCCGCCCCACTTTTGAGCGAAGCTCTGCATTTTTAGGCAGCCAGCCGGCCGTGAGCGGCCGGCCAAGCCCATATTGGCCGGAAAATGGGGCGCCGGCCGACTGGCACGAAACCTGCTTCGTCTAGCGTGAACCGACTACCCGCGTCCAAAGATGGGCGCATCCGGCAAAGCCGCCATTGAACCTTCGAGCCGCGCGGGCTCGGCGGTTCAATGGCGGCTTTTGCATTTTGCGGACTGCAGAAG
>JAEZFJ010000372.1 GCA_023437755.1 Pseudomonadota bacterium | reverse complement strand
TTGGCGGAGGCGCCATCCTTGTAGAGGGCGTGGGCGGCAATACCGAACTCGGCGACGCGGTCCATGTCCTCGGTACGGATCTGCAGTTCGACCCGCTGGCGGCCGGGACCGACAATGGTGGTGTGGATCGACTGGTAGTCGTTATGCTTGGGGACCGAAATGTAGTCCTTGAAGCGACCGGGCACGACCTTCCACTTGGTGTGGACCAGGCCGACCGTCTGATAACACTCGTCAACCGAGCTGACGATGACGCGGAAACCGATGATATCCGAAAGCTGCTCCAGCGCGATCGACTTGCGCTCGATCTTGTTGAAGATCGAATAGGGCGACTTCACCCGCGCCTTGACCCGAGCGGTGATGCCCTCGGCGGAAAGGCGATCCGTCAGCTCGCTGGAAATGGTGTCGATGGTCTCGCGGTTCTCGGACTCGAGCTGCTCGAGACGCGCGGTGATGGCCCTGTAGTGCTCGGGCTGGAGGATGCGGAAGGAGATGTCTTCGAGCTCGTTTCGCATGTCCTGCATACCCATGCGACCCGCAAGCGGGGCATAAATATCCATGGTTTCCTGCGCGATGCGCCGCTGCTTGTCGGCCGGCATGAACTGCAGCGTGCGCATGTTGTGGAGGCGGTCGGCGAGCTTGACCAGGAGGACGCGCACGTCCTGGCTGATGGCGAGCAGGAGCTTGCGCAGGTTCTCGGCCTGAGCCTCTTCGCGCGAAACCAGGTTCAGGCGCTCGATCTTGGTCAAGCCGTCGACGATGGTGCCGATCTCGCCGCCGAACATCTGGTCGATCTCGGAACGGGTGGCGTCGGTGTCCTCGATTGTGTCGTGCAAGAGGCCGACGGCGATAGAGGCATCATCGAGCTTGAGCTCGGTGAGGATGGCGGCGACTTCGAGCGGATGGTTGAAGTACGGGTCGCCGGAGGCGCGCTTCTGCGAGCCATGCTTTTGCATGGCGTAGACATAAGCCTTGTTCAACAACTGCTCGTCGGCGTTCGGGTTGTAGGCCTGAACGCGCTCGACAAGCTCATACTGACGCATCATGGGAAGATAGTGCCGCTCGCTCGCGCACTTAACTTAGCGCGCTGAAGGCAAATGGAAAGAGATGGATTTCCAGATCGGTGGTGCTGACGGCGAAAATGCGGCGTGGGGCACAAAAGAACCCCCGGACTTGCGGCCGGGGGTTCTGAAAGGCGATGCGTCAACAATCAGTCGTCGCGACGCTCCGGCGGCGCAAGGCTCTCGATGCCGCGCAGCAGCTCTTCTTCGCTGATGGTGTCAAAATTGATCGAGTCGTCGTCCGAGCCGCTCTCGATCATCGGAGCAGCCTGGCTCTCGGGTTCATCCACCTCAACATACTTCTGCAGCGAGTGGATCAGGTCTTCGTGCAGGTCTTCCGGCGAGATGGTGCCGTCGCCGATCTCGCGCAGGGCGACGACCGGGTTCTTATCGTTGTCGCGCGCGACGGTGATCTGGGCGCCGGACGAAATCATGCGCGCCCGGTGAGCGGCCATCAGGACGAGGTCGAAACGATTCTCGACCTTCTCAATGCAGTCTTCAACGGTGACGCGGGCCACAAACGTCTCCAAACCTTGGATGGGGATAAAGGCGTGCCTTACACGAGGTGGGTCGGCAAGGCAAGGTTTTCGGGCCCGAGTTGCGGGTCAAACCCAAGTGTGTCACACAACACCGGATATTTAGCTCGTATTCCGGCACATCATTATGGCCATTGATCCCAGGGAAAAGATCGTCCTGTTCATCGACGGGGCGAACCTTTACGCCACCTCAAAGGCAATCGGCATCGATATCGACTATCGCCGCCTGCTGGCCGAATTCAGCGCCAAAGCCTACCTGCTGCGCGCCAACTACTACACGGCGCTGGTGGAAGATCAGGAATATTCCTCCATCCGCCCACTCATCGACTGGCTCGACTACAACGGCTTCACCGTGGTCACCAAGCCGGCCAAGGAATTCACCGACGCGACCGGCCGGCGCAAGGTGAAGGGCAACATGGACATCGAGCTTGCCGTCGATGCGCTGGAGCTTGCTCCCTACTACGACCATCTGGTGTTGTTCTCGGGGGACGGCGACTTCACGGCGCTGGTCGCAGCCCTGCAACGGCGGGGCAAGCGCGTGACCGTGGTATCGACGCTGACCACCAGCACGCCGATGATTTCCGACGAGTTGCGGCGGCAGGCTGACTACTTCATGGATGTGGCGGATCTCGCAAAGACAGTTGGGCGATCGCCGAGTTCCAGGCCAGCGCCAACGGTCAGCGAGTAGTCTGGAGTCTCCCCAACAGGGCCACTCGCCCGTCGCCGCGCGTGCCCCCTCCCCAATAGGGCGAGGTGAGAAGCAGCCTAGCCGCGGCCACCTTCCTTCATGATGCGGGACTTGTCGCGGTTCCAGTCGCGGTTGCGGGCGGTTTCGCGCTTGTCGTAGTTCTTCTTGCCCTTCCCCAGACCGATCAGCACCTTCGCGCGCCCCTGATCGTTGAAGTAGATCTTGAGCGGAACGATGGTGTTGCCGGCGCGGGACACCTCCGCATCGAGGCGCGCCAACTGTTTCCTGGACACCAGCAGTTTGCGCGGGCGACGCTCGGCGTGATTGAAGCGGTTGGCCTCAAGATATTCGGGGATATGGGCGTTGATCAGCCACAACTCGCCCTTTTCCGGGGAGGCGTAGGACTCCGCGATCTGAGCCTTGCCGAGACGCAGCGACTTCACCTCGGTGCCAGTCAGCACCAGACCGGCCTCGAGGGTATCGATGATCTCATAATCGAAGCGGGCACGCCGGTTCTCGGCCACGAGGCCGTGGCTGATCATGCCGTTCTTCGATTTGTCCCTGTCGTTCTTGCGCGTCATGAACTCTTAGATAAGTCCTGCATGGCGCATGGCAAAGTCCATGGCCTCTTCGGCAGCCTTCGAGGCGGGCACAAGCGGCAGGCGCAGCTCGTTGGCGCAGAGGCCAAGGCGGCTAGCGCCGTACTTAACAGGCGCCGGGCTGGGGTCGACGAACACCGCCTTGTGCAGGTGGACGAGCTTGTCCTGAATGGCAAGGGCACCGGCGAAATCACCGCTGAGGGACTTTTGCTGCATCTCGGAGCAGAGGCGCGGCGCGATGTTGGAGGTGACCGAAATGCAGCCGTGGCCACCGTGGGCGTTGAAGCCGAGGGCGGTGACGTCCTCTCCGGACAGCAGGATGAAATCGCTGCCGAGCTTGGCGCGCTCCAGGCTGGCCCGCCCCAGATCAGCGGTGGCATCCTTGACGCCGACGATGTTGGCGTGGGCGTCGCGCAGGCGGGCGATTGTGTCGACCGTCAGATCGACCACTGTCCGGCCGGGAACGGAATAGAGAATGATCGGGATGCCCACGGCCTTTGCGACAGCGGAGAAGTGCTGAAATAGCCCTTCCTGATTGGGCTTGTTGTAGTAGGGCACCACGGTGAGCACTGCATCCGCACCGGACTTTTCGGCGTGCTGTGCCAGGGAGACCGCTTCGGCAGTGGAGTTGGAGCCCGCGCCGGCGATGACCGGCACGCGGCCATTGGCGACTTCAACGCAGATCTCAACGACCCGGTGATGTTCCTGATGGCTGACGGTGGGGCTCTCCCCGGTGGTTCCGACCGGAACCAGTCCGTTGGTACCCTCGGCGATCTGCCAATCGACGAAGCTGGCGAAGGCTTTCTCATCCACTGCCCCATCGCGCATGGGAGTGATGAGCGCCGTGATCGATCCTCGCAGCATTGTCGAAATTGTCCTCGATATGGGGACCGCGGGACATCCGCGGCGGTTGGCGTGCGCCCGCATGTGCGGGCGAGACGCGGCGCACCATAGTTTTTCTCTGAACGCTGGACAACGCTTTGTTGCGGGCAGATGACGGTTCGCTGGCGCACTTGTGGGCTGCCTGCAACTCCGCCTAAATGGCGACTGGAGTTTGCTTATGCCTCGCCGCCGCACCGTTCCCGACGCCCATTCGGCCTTCGCTCCCCTACCCGTCCAGCATGTGGCGCTGGCGGCGGGCCGGCGTATTGCCGTGCATGTGGCGGGGGGGCTCGGGGGCAGGCGAATGCCGGTGGTGTGCATTGGCGGCTACCACCGGAACATGAGCGACTTCACCGACCTGGCGCAGCAGTTCCGCCGCATGGGCGGGGGAGGCTGGCCGCTGGTGCTGGTGGACCTTGCCGGGCGCGGCCGTTCGGACGACCGGGCCAAGGGCGACCCCTACAGTTCGGTGGCCGATGCGCACGACGTCTCCAATGTGCTGGCAGCGCTGGGGATCGGCCGCTCCGTAATCCTGGGGCAAGGGCATGGCGGGCAGGTCGCAATGCTGCTGGCCGCGGCACACCCCTTGCTGGTGGGCGGGACAGTGCTGATCGATTCCGGACCGATGACGGATTCACGAGGCATCGTCCGGTTGCGCAACAATATCGCTCATCTGCACTCGCTGCGTGGCAAGGCTGTGGCGGCAGGGTTTCGACGCGTGCTCGGCGGTGACTATCCCGGACTGACGAATGACCGGCTGGACCGACTGAG
>JAEZFJ010000275.1 GCA_023437755.1 Pseudomonadota bacterium | reverse complement strand
TACTTGTCGTCGACGACGATCCGACCCAGCGCCGTCTGGCGCAGGCGGTGCTGGAGCGCGAGGGCTACGCCGTGGTCCACGCCGAGTCCGGCGGCGAGGCCATCGACCGCCTGACCAAGGGCGGCGGGGCTGACGTGGTCCTGCTCGACATGGTCATGCCCGGCATGAGCGGTCTCGAGGCGCTGGCCGAGATCCGCACCGCCGGCGTCCAGACGCCCGTCATCGTGCTCACCGCCCAGGGCGGCGTCGAGGCGGTGGTCAAGGCCATGCAAGCCGGGGCCCAGGACTTCTTCGTCAAGCCGGTCTCGGCCGAGCGCCTGCTGGTCGGGGTCCGCAACGCCCTGCAGCTGACCCAGCTGACCGCCGAAGTCGGCCGCCTGAAGAAGCACGTCTCCGGCCGGACCTCCTTCGATGACCTGGTCGGCCAATCGGCCCCGATGCGTCTGGTCCGGTCGCTCGGCCAGCGCGCGGCGAAGTCGGGCATTCCCGTGCTGATCACCGGCGAGAGCGGCGTCGGCAAGGAGGTCATCGCCCGCGCCCTGCACGGCGCCTCGGACCGCGCCGGCAAGCCGTTCGTGGCCGTGAACTGCGGCGCCCTGCCCGCCAACCTCGTCGAGTCGATCCTGTTCGGCCACGAGAAGGGCGCCTTCACCGGCGCCCACGACAAACACCTCGGCAAGTTCGCCGAGGCCAACGGCGGCACCCTGTTCCTCGACGAGATCGGCGAACTGCCGCTGGACATGCAGGTCAAGCTGCTGCGCGCCCTGCAGGAAGGCGAGATCGATCCGGTCGGGGCGAAGCGCGCGGTCAAGGTCGACGTGCGCATCGTCTCCGCGACCAACCGCGACCTCGCCGGGCAGGTCCGCGAGGGGCGCTTCCGCGAGGACCTGTTCTACCGCCTCAACGTCTTCCCGATCGAGGCGCCGGCCCTGCGCGAGCGCCGCGAGGACATCCCGGCCCTGGTCGAGCACTTCATCGCCCGCTTCAACGTCGAGGAGGGCAAGCGCATCGCCGGCTGCACCGGCGAGACCCTGGCCCTGCTGTGCCATTTCGACTGGCCCGGCAACGTTCGCCAGCTCGAGAACGCCGTCTACCGCGCCATCGTGCTGGCCGACGCCCCCTTCCTGCAGCCGCATGACTTCCCCGCCATCTCGGGCGTGGCGGCGTTCCCGGAGAACGCGGACCTCAAGGTCCGCCCGGCGGGTGATCAGGAGGCGGATGTGGACGTCCCCGCTCCCCACCACCTCCCGCCCCTGCCGGAGAGGCCCATCCGCATCCTCGATGAGCGCGGACATCTGCGCACGCTCGAGGAGATCGAGCGGGACCTCATCCAGCACGCCATCGAGGTCTACGCCGGCCACATGTCCGAGATCGCCCGCCGTCTCGGCATCGGCCGCTCGACCCTCTACCGCAAGGTGCGGGAGCAGGGCCTTGAGGGAGTGTTGCGCGAGGCGGGCTGACCGCCGCCGGCCATGGGCTTCACGCCACGGTGAAGCCTGATTCCCGAAGAATTCTGGCTCAGGACGATCCGTACGCCCTTTCTGGCGTATACCAGCGGTCGCCCCGTTCCGGGCAACTTCGGGTTTCATCGCTGCAATGCGACGGAAACAGGGGCGCGGAACGTTTAGCGGCTCGTATCTCCCCGGGACCCGATCATGCTTCTCGTCACCACCGCCCTGTCCGGACTCATGGCCGGGGTCATCCAGACCGCGCCGCCGCAGGAGGCGCCGCAGCCGGCCGCGGCCGCGACGACACAGCAGACGCCCCCGCCGCCGCCGGCGGAGCCCGAGTCGCAGGACCCCGCCCCCGCAGCCGACGAGGACGCCTACGACCTCGGCGCCGTGGCGGTGACCGGCGCGCGCCAGCGCGGCAGCGTCGACACCGACATCCCGCCCGACGTCACCCTGACCGCCGACGAGATCATGGCCTACGGGGCCTCCGACATCGCCGAGCTGATGACCTATCTGGAGCCGGTCACCCGCAGCTCCAGCGGGCGCACCGACCTGCCGCCGGTCTTCCTCGTCAACGGCCGACGCATTTCCGGCTTTCGCGAGATCCGCGGCATCCCGACCGAGGCCATCGAGCGCACCGAGGTCCTGCCCGAGGCCGTGGCCGTCCAGTTCGGCTATCGGCCTGAGCAACGCGTGGTGAATTTCGTGCTCAAGTCGGACTTCCGCTCGACAACCTACGAGGCCACCGGCCGCGTTCCGACCGAGGGCGGCCGCACCACGGTCGAGGTCGAGGCCGACCTGCTCCGCATCGCCGGCGCCAACCGCTGGTCCATGGATGTCGAGTACGAGCGCTCCACGCCTCTCTATGAGACCGAGCGCGACATCCGTCGGGATCCCGGCGCGACGCCCTACGATTTGATCGGCAACGTCACCGGCGATCCCTACTCACCGGGCTGCCTGACGGCGAACCCGGCCACGTGCGCCGCCATCGACCCCGCCCTCGGCGTCGCGATCACCCCCGTCCCCGGCTCGACCGCCAACCCGACGCTGGGAGACTTCGTGGCCGCGGCCGGCGATCCGCGCAGCGCCGACCTGATCGCCTGGCGCACCCTGCTGTCCGCCTCCGAACGCGCCCAGATCAGCGGCACCGTAAAGCGCGACCTCAACAGCACCACCCAGGCGACGGTGAGCGCCAGCCTGGAGGACACCTCCAGCCGCAGCTTCAACGGCCTGCCCGGCGTGCGGCTGGCCCTGCCCGAGACCAATCCCTTCTCGCCCTTCTCCGACGACGTCCAGGTGTTCCGCTACCTCGACGACGCCGCGGCGCTGCAGCGCGAGACCGACCGTCTGCAGGGCGAGCTCGGCTTCGTCCTCGACGGCTTCATCGGCGAGGAGTGGCGCTGGACGGCCACCGGGAACTACACCCGCACCGAGACCGACACCGTCACCGGCCGCGGCTACGCCGCCGCCCCCTTCCAGGCCCGCCTGAACGCCGGCGATCCGACAGCCAGCCCGTTCGGCCCGCTCGACCCGGCCGCGTTCGCCCGCGTGGCCAACGACACCGCCCGCTCGGTGTCCCAGCGGCTCGACACCGAGCTGGTGCTGACCGGCGACGTCTGGGAGCTCCCGGCCGGCGACGTCTCCTCGACCTTCAAGGTCGGGGCCGACACCCTGTCGCTCGACTCGACCAGCACCCGCGGCGGCGTGACCACCGAGCGCGGCCAGTCGCGCGACCGGGTCAGCGGCCAGAGCAGCCTCAACTTCCCCATCGCCAGCCGTCGCAACGGGGTCCTGACCGGCGTCGGGGACCTTTCGGTCAACGTCGACGCCGGCTTTGAGGAGCTGTCCGACTTCGGCGGCCTGTCGACCTTCGGGACCACGGTCAACTGGTCGCCGATCGAGAAGCTGTCCTTCCTCGCCAGCTGGACCGACGAGCAAGGCGCACCCACCATCAGCCAGCTCAACGACCCGCTGATCGCCACCCCCAACGTGCCGGTGTTCGACTTCCGCACCGGCGAGACGGTGCTGGTCACCCAGTTCAGCGGCGGCAATCCCAACCTCGACGCCGACAACCGCCAGGTCGTCCGTCTCGGCGGCACCCTGCGCCCGCTGACCGAGACCGACCTGTCGCTCAGCACGACGTGGACGTGGAGCCGCACCGACGACTACATCGCCGCCTTCCCGACCCTGACGCCGGACCTCGAGGCCGCCCTGCCCGACCGCTTCGTGCGCGACGCCGACGGCAACCTCGTCTCCGTTGACGCCCGACCGCTCAACTTCGACCGCTACGAGCGGCAGGACCTGCGCACCGGCTTCAACTTCTCGCGCGCCTTCGGCACGCCGACGCCCCGGCCGGAAGGCGAAGGCGCGGCCGGTCCGGGCC
>JAEZFJ010000251.1 GCA_023437755.1 Pseudomonadota bacterium | reverse complement strand
GTATATCGGTGGCGTCGAGCACGCGATCCTGCACCTGCTCTATTCGCGCTTCTTCACCCGGGCGATGAAGGCAACCGGCCATGTCGGGCTGGAGGAGCCGTTCCGTGGCCTGTTCACCCAGGGTATGGTCACGCACGAGACCTTCAAGGCCAGAACCGGCGAGTGGGTGCCGCCATCCGACATCATCATCGAGTCGGATGGAGAGGCCCGCACCGCCCGCCATCTCATGACCAACGAGCCGGTGAACATCGGCTCGGTCGAAAAGATGAGCAAATCCAAAAAGAACGTCGTCGATCCCGACGAGATCGTTTCCACCTACGGTGCCGACACTGCCCGCTGGTTCATGCTCTCGGATTCTCCGCCAGAGCGGGACGTTCAGTGGACCGAAGCCGGTGTCGAGGGCGCCAGCCGCTTCCAGCAGCGAGTCTGGCGTCTGGTGAGCGACACCGTGGCGTTGCGACAGCAGTTCGTTACCATTGAAGCTGGTTCTTCAGATGAAGAAGGAAGCGCCATACGCAAGGCGGCACATCGTGCCGTCGCCGCCGTTGCCCAGGACATAGAGGCGCTGCGCTTCAACCGCGCCGTTGCCCAGATCTACGAACTGACCAACGCCCTGAGCCGCGGCATCGGACTTGTCGCTGCCGCACCAGCCGCCCGTCTCCAGGCTTTGGAACAGGGTGTGGAGCGCCTGGTGCAACTGATCGCGCCGATGATGCCGCACCTGGCCGAAAGCTGCTGGGAGCTCCTCGGCAAGAGCGGGCTTGTCGCCGATGCACCCTGGCCGCAAGTTGATCAGGCGCTGCTGGTGGACGACGAAGTGGTGCTGCCGATCCAAATCAACGGCAAGCGCCGGGCCGAGATTACTGTGGCCAAGGGCCTGTCATCGGCAGAGGTCGAAAAACTGGTCTTGTCGAACGAGGCCGTTCTTCGCACACTGGACGGGAAGTCGCCGAAGAAGATCGTCGTCGTACCGGACAGGATCGTGAATGTGGTGGTCTAGCGGGTTTCGCTCCTTTTCCCTGGCTGCGGTGCTGGTGGCCGTGGCCGTGCCGCTTGCCGGCTGCAGCTTCTCCCCCGTCTATGGCGGTGCCGGGGCTATGGCCGGTCAACAGACGCTTGCCCTGAACTACGCGGAGCCGACGGGCCGGCTGGAACAGATCATCTACCAGGAGCTGCGTTTGCGCCTCGGCTCGTCGGAAGCGCCCGATGCACCCAAGGCCATGGTCACCGTCGTCAGCGTGGCGACCGATCCTACGCTGGCGAACACAACCGGCACCCTGATGAATGACTCGCGGCGCGTGACGGTCACCGCGAACCTCACCATCATCCGTCCGGGCGGCGCCAGGCCTTTGACCTTCACCCGCGTAGCCACGGCGGATTACGTCTCCACCAACCAGGTGCTGGCCACCAACGCAGCCGCAGACGAGGCGGCGGAGCGCGCCGCGAAGGCGGCCGCCGAGTCGCTGCGGCTTGCCCTGCTGGCCGATCTCAGCCGCTGATGACGGCACTCAAGGCGCACGAAGTTGCGCGGTTTCTGGCGCGCCCGGACATCCAGGCGGGCATCTTCCTCGCTTATGGCCCCGACGGCGGCCTGGTCCGTGAAACGGCACAGCGCCTGATCCGGCAGTTGGGTGGGGACGACCCTGAAGGCGTGAGCCTCGTTACGCTGGATTCAAGCGAGATCGACGCCGACCCATCGCTGCTCGCCGTCGAGGCCAAGACGGTTTCGCTGTTCGGCGGCAAGCGAATCGTGCGGGTGCGCGGTGGCGGCAAGTCGTTGGTCATGCCGCTCACCGAACTAAGGGATGATCCTGGCGACACCGCCATCATCGTGGAAGCCGGCAATTTGCCGCCTCGCGACCCCCTTCGCGCCCTAATCGAGTCAGCCAAACTCGGGCGGGCCCTGCCCTGTTTTGCCGACAGCGACGAGATGCTGTCCAACCTGATCCGCGAGACCTTCAACAAGGAAGGAATTCGCATCGATCCTGACGTCATCCCTACCTTACGGGAGAACCTCGGAAATGATCGCGAGATCACTCGCCGCGAACTGGACAAGCTGACGCTCTATGCCGCAACCAGCAAGACCCTGACGCGCGACGATGTGCTGCTGCTCTGCGCGGACAATGGTGCCCTGGTGATCGACGCCATTCTCGACGCTGCCGGTGGCGGCCATGCGGAAAAACTGGAGCTGGCGATCAACCGGGCCCTCGCTGCCAACGTGGACCCACAGCGGCTGCTGGCGATGGCGATGATTCATTTCGGCAGTCTGCGGCGCTGGCGGACGGAAGTGGACGGGGGAAGAGCTCCGCGTGCGGTGATCGAGAGTTTGAAACCCCGGCCGCATTTCTCCCGCACGGCAACCCTAGAGCAGCAATTGCGCCAATGGTCGGACCGAGGCCTCGGGGCTGCCATGGAGCGGATCCTGACCGCCACGGCCGAAAGTCGCCGCCGCCCCGCCTTGGCTGAAGCAACCTTGCGGCGGGCGCTGCTGGCTATCGCAACAATGGCTGCAAGCGGTTAGCTACCGGCCAGTTTCAGGCACAAACCATCGAGCTGTTCCAGGGTGCGATAGCGGATCTCAAGCCGTCCGCCGCGTTCCCCGTGAGACAGCGATACCGAAAGCCCGAGCGCATCCGACAGGCGCCGCTCCAGCGCGACCGTGTCCGCGTCCCGCATTGTCTCGGAGGGCCTGCGCCGCTGCGCCGCCGGTTCACGCTGCTGGCTGAGGGCCTCGGCATCACGCACGGAGAGCCCCTGCTCAACGATCTGACGCGCCAGAGTGGCGGGGTCTTCTGCGGTTATCAGCGTACGCGCGTGACCGGCGGTAAGTTGGCCGCTCGACACCATGCCGCGGACATCTTCCGGCAGGCGCAGCAGGCGCAGCGTGTTGGCGACGTGCGATCGGCTCTTGCCGATGACCTGGGCCAGATCCTGCTGGGTGTACTCGAACTGGTCGATCAGCTGGTTGTAGCCCATGGCTTCTTCCAGCGGGTTGAGGTCCGCGCGCTGAACGTTCTCGATGATGGCGAGCTCAAGCGCTTCCTTGTCGCCGACTTCCCTTACGATCACCGGTACGTCGTGGAGCCCCGCCTTCTGCGCCGCACGCCACCGGCGTTCGCCGGCGATGATCTCGAACACGTTCGGATCCTCGCTGGGCCGCACCAGCAGCGGCTGCATCACGCCCTTTTCGCGGATGGAGTTCGTCAGCTCTTCGAGCTGGTCGTTGTCAAAGGTGCGCCGCGGGTTGGAGCGGTTGGCGATGATAAGCTCGACCGGCAGGCGCTTTACGCCGCTGGATTCGGTGACGCGCACGCCTTCTACGGTGGCCATGTCGCCGATCAGGGCGGCGAGGCCGCGGCCAAGGCGATTGGGTCTATCGGTCATGGCGGAACTCCTAAGCAGCCGCGAGCTGGCGCTCGCGACGGATGACTTCGGTGGCAAGCCGCAGATAGGCCTGACTGCCGGCGCACTTGAGATCATAAAGCAGCGCCGGCTTGCCGTAAGACGGCGCCTCGCTGAGCCGCACGTTGCGAGGTATGACGGTGTCGTAGACCAGCTCGCCCATTTCGCTGCGCACGTCCTGCAGCACCTGCTCGCTCAGATTGTTGCGCTTGTCGAACATGGTCATCACCACACCTTGGATCGACAGGCGCGGGTTGAGAGTGGAGCGGATCTGCTCGATGGTTTGGAGGAGCTGGCTGAGCCCCTCCAGCGCAAAGAACTCACACTGCAGCGGTACCAGCACTGCATCGGCAGCAACCAGCGAGTTCACCGTGAGCAGGTTCAGCGACGGCGGGCAGTCGATCAGGATGTAGCTGACCGGACGGTCAGCAATGGTCAGGTCGCCAAGCTGCTTGAAGGCATTGCGCAGTTTGAAAGCGCGATCAGCCTGGCCGGCGATGGTCAGCTCGACTCCGAGCAGGTCCATGGTGGACGGCACGATCGCCACGTTTGGCACAGTGGTCATCACCGCGGCCTCGGCTACAGTGGCTTCCCCCACCAGAAGGTCATAGGATGAGACTTCCCGGTCGGAGCGCGAGATACCCAGTCCGGTGGAGGCGTTTCCCTGTGGATCGAGGTCGACGATCAGCACGCGTTCGCCAATCGCAGCGAGCGCCGTCGCGAGATTGATTGCGGTCGTTGTCTTGCCGACGCCGCCCTTCTGATTGGCCAAGGTAAGAATTCTGGGCGCCAAGGCCAGCCTCCGCGGATCTGCCGTTACGCTGTGGACCGTTCCCGCAGATGGCTGATCTCCAGCACGACTCCCGCAGGATCGGTATCGCTTCGATGTTCTAACACATCGAAATCCCACTGCGCACGCGCCTCACGCACTTCTTCACCATGTTCCTTGCCCTTGTGCAGCAGCGCGCGGGTGTTGCTAGCAAATATCGGGGCCATCCAGCTGCAGAGCTGCGGCAGGGAGGCCAGGCCACGGGAGGTGATTACGTCCGGTGTTTCACGTGAATCAAGTTGCTCGATTCGCGTGCCGTGAACGGTGACGGAGAGATGGAGCTCCCGTGCGACCGTGCGGAGAAAACTGACTTTTCGGGCCGTCGGCTCAACCAGATGGAAGCGTCGTCCATCGCCCTTGCAGGCGATAGCCAGTGGCAAGGCCGGGAAGCCACCCCCGCTGCCGAGGTCGAAAATGACCCTGTCCGTGTTCCGCAAGTGCGGCAGGAGCTGCAGGCTGTCGGCGAAATGCCGGTCCCAAAGCGCGCTCAGAGTTTCACGTGAAACAAGATTCTGCACCGGCTGCCACCGCTTCAGCAGCTGCTCATAGCTTGTGAGGTCGGCCTCGATGAACGAAGCTGAACGGAACATGAACGGCAAATAGCGTTCGATAGAAGCAAGATTGCTCATCACCCGGCGCGGCGCAACTCACCCCGACGGATCACTGCAAGGAGGAGCGTGATGGCCGCTGGGGTCATACCGTCGATTGCCTGTGCCTGTGCGAGGGTGGTGGGACGATGCTGCTGCAGTTTCTGTCGCAGTTCGGCCGACAAACCGGAGATGGTAGAAAAATCCATATCCATTGGTATGGTTCGCTGCTCGTTCTGGCGTACCGCTTCGATGTCGTTGCGCTGTCGGTCCAGGTAAACCGCATACTGCGCGTCCACGGCCACTTGCTCCATGATCGGAGTCGGAAGAGCCTTAAGCTCAGGCCAGAGGTGCTGAATCGTTTGAATGTCCACGTCTGGATAGGAGAGGAGTTCGAAGGCCGTCCTGACCTTGCCATCTGCGTTCACCGGTACGCCAGCCTTGCGGGCGGCGCTGGGGGTGATGCTAAACCCGTCCAGCATCGACCTTGCCCGGCTGAGCTCTGCTGCCTTGCGTGCATAAGCGTCCTGGCGGACTTCTCCCACAAGACCGACCTTGGCACCAAGCTCGGTCATCCGCTGGTCGGCGTTGTCCGCGCGCAAATGCAGGCGGAACTCGGCGCGCGAGGTGAACATGCGGTAGGGCTCGGACACCCCGCGCGTCACGAGGTCGTCCACCATCACACCGAGATAGCTGTCGGTACGCGACAGGACGAGCGGTTCATGGCCCGAGGCGGCTAGTGCGGCGTTCGCGCCGGCGAGCACGCCCTGAGCAGCGGCTTCTTCATAGCCCGTAGTGCCGTTGATCTGGCCGGCGAGATAAAGGCCGGGTTGCCGACGCACCTCGAGAGTGGAGTGCAACTCACGCGGATCGACATAGTCGTATTCGATGGCGTAGCCCGGGCGGACTATCCGGACATTCTCAAGCCCTGGCATTGAGCGCAGGAAGGATTCCTGAACCTCGGCGGGGAGGGAGGTGGACAAGCCGTTGGGATAAACGGTGCTGTCGTCGAGACCCTCCGGCTCCAGGAAGATCTGGTGGCTTCCCCGATCGACGAAACGAACGATCTTGTCCTCGATCGAGGGGCAATAGCGCGGGCCGCGGCTCTGGATCCGACCGGAGTACATCGCCGAGCGGTGAAGGTTGTCGGCGATAATCCGGTGCGTCTCGGCGGTGGTGTGGGTGATGTGGCAGCTGATCTGTGGCGTGGTAATTGCAGCGGTGAGACTGGAAAACGGCTCCGGCACCTCATCCCCAGGCTGCGTTTCCAACTGCGCATAGTCGATGCTGGTACCGTCCAGGCGCGCCGGGGTGCCTGTCTTCAGGCGCCCGAGCTGCAGGCCCATAGTTTCAAGGCGGGTGGAGAGACCGAGCACCGGCTTCTCGCCCACGCGGCCGGCAGGCACAGTTTCCTCACCGCGGTGGATCAGCCCCCGCAGAAAGGTGCCGGTAGTGAGAACGACGGCGGACGTGGAGAAGCGGCGTCCGTCCAGCAGCACGGTGCCGCTGACGCGACCAGCCCCCACCTCGATGTCGTCGACCTCTCCCTCGATGACGGTGAGATTCGGCTGCGCGGTGATCGCCGCCTGCATGGCCTGCTTATAGAGCTTTCGATCGGCCTGGGCGCGGGGCCCGCGGACAGCCGGTCCCTTGCGGCGGTTCAGGACCCGGAACTGGATCCCCGCCTGGTCGGCAACGCGACTCATCAGGCCATCCAGCGCATCGATCTCGCGCACCAGGTGACCCTTTCCGAGCCCGCCGATGGCAGGATTGCAGCTCATCTCTCCGATGGTGTCGAAGCGATGCGTGACCAGCGCCGTTCGGGCGCCAATGCGCGCAGAAGCCGCTGCCGCTTCGCAACCAGCATGTCCGCCTCCAACAACGATGACGTCGAAATCTGTCATGGCCATCTCCGATGATCCGCTCTAGGGCAGTGTTTCACGTGAATCAACCGGCAGCTGCTCACGACCGTGTTTCACGTGAATCACTTGCCGATGCAGAAGCGCGAGAACAGTTGGTCCAGAACCCGCTCCGGATCGAGCCGTCCCAGGAGCCGCTCCAGCGCGTGTGACGCTCGCCGCAACGATTCCGCTGCCAGCTCCGACTGCCGCAGGACGAGCGTGGCTTCGTCTATCGCGTTGATGGCCTCAACCAGCGCCTGCCGATCACGCTCCCGGCTGATGAGCACCGGCTCTCCCCGAACCATGGACGCGCCAAAGTCCTCAATGCCCTTGAGCAGTGTGTCAACACCAGTGCCGGTGTGAGTCGAAAGCGCCAGCTTGACCCCGGGGGCAGCGCCCAGATCGGCCTTGGTGCCGATGCGCCAGAGCGGAGCTTCTGTCATCGGCGCCTGGGCGTCTGGCAGGTCGGGCGCCACCAACCAGAGCACTAGGTCAGCACTGGCGATCGCCGCTTGCGCGCGACGCACGCCTTCGGCCTCGGCTTTGCTGGCCGTTTCGCGCAAGCCAGCGAGATCGAGCAGGATGAACAGCTGCCCACCGAGGTCGAGCGGCACCTCGCGCACGTCCCGCGTCGTCCCCGCCTCCTCGGTCACGATGGCGTCATCGGACCGGGACAAGGCGTTGATCAGACTAGATTTTCCGGCGTTTGGTACACCGGCGAGGGCAACGCGTACCCCTTCGCGACGCAGCCGGCCGCGGTCAAACCCACTCAGCGACACCTGCAGGGACTGACGGAGCGCCACGACTGCAGCAGAAAAGCTCTCCGGCAGTTCATCGACATCGCCTTCGTCGGAGAAGTCGAGCCGGGCTTCGAGTTCGGCCCGCAGGTCGAGCAGCTGTTCCCGCCAGGAGTTGAGTTGCCGCGTCAGACCACCTTCGAGCCGGTCGAGTGCCTGTTGCCGCTGATTCTCGGTTTCGGCTGCCAGCAGGTCGCCCAAACCCTCTATGGTGACGAGGTCGAGCTTACCGTTCTCGAAGGCTCTCCGCGTGAACTCCCCGGCTTCGGCCAGACGCGCCCCGTGCTGGACCAGGAGCTTGAGGATGGCACGGACCCCCGCGGGGGAGCCATGCACCTGCAATTCGGCGCAATGTTCTCCGGTGAAACTGTGCGGAGCAGGGAAATAGGCGACCAATCCACGGTCGAGGACAGTTTCAGCTCCGATCTGGCGGAGTACCAGTTTTCGAGGCTCAGGCACGCCGCCGGCAAGGCGCTCAAGCAGGTGCGGAACCTCTGAGCCCGAGAGACGGATGACGGCAACACCGGCGGGCAGCGCGCCCGAGGACAGCGCTGCAATAGTGTCGCCGTCACGCATGACGTCAGGTGTTCATCGAGTCGAAGAAGTCGGAGTTCGTCTTGGTCTGCCGGACCTTGTCCATCAGGAACTCCATGGCGTCGATCGTTCCCATAGGATTGAGGATGCGGCGCAGCACGTACATCTTCTTGAGGATGTCCGGCTCGACCAGCAACTCTTCCTTGCGGGTGCCGGACTTGGTGATGTCGATGGCCGGGAAGACCCGCTTGTCGGCGACCTTGCGGTCGAGGATGATCTCGGAGTTGCCGGTACCCTTGAACTCTTCAAAGATCACTTCGTCCATGCGCGAGCCGGTATCGATCAGCGCGGTGGAGATGATGGTGAGAGAACCGCCATCCTCAATGTTGCGCGCGGCGCCAAAGAAGCGCTTCGGGCGCTGCAGGGCGTTGGCGTCGACACCACCGGTCAGCACCTTCCCCGAGCTCGGCACCACCGTGTTGTAGGCCCGGCCGAGACGGGTGATGGAATCGAGAAGGATCACCACGTCCCGCTTGTGCTCGACCAGGCGCTTGGCCTTCTCAATGACCATCTCGGTCACCTGTACGTGACGCGAGGCCGGTTCGTCGAAGGTGGAGGATATGACCTCACCCCTCACCGAGCGCTGCATGTCGGTGACTTCCTCAGGGCGCTCGTCGATGAGCAGCACGATCAGGTAGCACTCGGGATGGTTGGTCGCGATCGACTGTGCGATATTCTGCAACAGTACCGTCTTACCAGTGCGCGGAGGCGCAACGATCAGGGCGCGCTGCCCTTTGCCCAGCGGTGCTACCAGGTCGAGAATGCGGGCAGAGCGGTCCTTGAGCGTCGGATCCGGCAGCTCCATCCGCAGGCGTTCTTCGGGATAGAGGGGGGTCAGGTTGTCGAAGTTGACCTTGTGGCGCACTGCCTCGGGATCTTCGAAATTGATGGTGTTGACCTTGAGCAGCGCGAAATAGCGCTCGCCTTCCTTGGGAGACCGGATCTGGCCTTCCACGGTATCGCCGGTGCGCAAGCCGAAGCGGCGGATTTGCGAAGGACTGACATAGATGTCGTCCGGACCGGGCAGATAGTTGGCGTCGGGCGAGCGAAGAAATCCGAAGCCATCGGGCAGAACCTCGACCACACCTTCGCCAGTGATGTCGACCTCGTTCTCAGCCAACTGCTTGAGGATGGCGAACATCAGCTCCTGCTTGCGCATGGTCGAGGCATTCTCGACCTCGTATTCTTCGGCAAACACAAGCAATTCGGCCGGTGACTTGGCCTTGAGC
>JAEZFJ010000240.1 GCA_023437755.1 Pseudomonadota bacterium | reverse complement strand
CTGCTGTTCCACCGGCTCGGCCGCGAGCACATGGGTTCGATCGTCGACATCCAGTTCGGCCGGCTCCGGCAATTGCTGGTCGACCGCGACATCACCCTCGAGCTCACGCCGCGGGGCCGCGAGTGGCTCGCCAATGAAGGGTATGACCCTGCCTATGGCGCCCGTCCCCTGAGGCGGGTGATCCAGCGCTGGGTGCAGGACGGCCTCGCCGACCTGCTGCTCGAATGCCGGGTCAGCGATGGCGGCCAGGTCACAGTCGATGCCAACGAAGACGGCATCGTGCTCGTGCCGGGTGGCAAGGCCGAGGCTTCTGCCGCGGCCTAAGCCTGCGAAGGGGTCGGTCTGCCGACTGGCCCCTTTCGTCCTTCGATCCCCGCAACCGTGTTCCGCCGCATGACGTTCGGCTGGAAGCAACGGCTCGGGGGAGACGATGGACGAACTGCTCGGATTGGCGCTGCACTGGACCACTCGGGCGATAGAAGTCGCAGGGGTGATCGTCATCCTGACGGGCGGGATCGCGGCCGGCATTCGCTACCTCCGCGAGCGCCACCAGTCGCCACCCGAACCCTATCGGCGCCTGCGATCATCGCTTGGCCGCTCCATCCTTCTGGGGCTCGAGCTGTTGGTCGCCGCCGACATCATCAACACGGTTGCCTTTGCTCCGACCCTGGAGTCACTGGCGGTGCTCGCCGGCATCGTGGTGATCCGGACCTTCCTGAGCCTGGCGCTCGAAGTGGAGATCGAGGGGCGCTGGCCCTGGAGACGGGCAACCTCGTCCGACGACCGCAACCAGTCTCACCCCTGATGGTTTCGTCTACCTGCAGAGGAGATGACCATGCCCCACCACGCCGAACCCGCGATGCAGGAATGCATCACCGCCTGCCTCGACTGCTACCAGACCTGCACCTCCATGGCGATGAACCACTGCCTGATGCTCGGCGGCGAGCACGTTGCCAAGGACCACTTCACTCTGATGATGGCCTGCGCCGAGATGTGCCGCACCTCCGCGCATTTCATGCTGATCGGCAGCCCGCACCACAAGCACACCTGCGCCGCATGCGCGGAGATCTGCGACCAGTGCGCCGATGACTGCGAGCGGCTCGGGGACATGGACGATTGCGTCGCCGCCTGTCGTGCCTGCGCCGAGAGCTGCCGCCGCATGGCCGCCTGACCGGTGCATCGCTCTTGCGGAGAGGCAAGGGCGATGTTACCCTGAACAAAACAAGAACTAGGGGTTGAGCCGATGACGGACCGGATCGACTATCTGGAGTTTCCCTCCAGCGACAGGGCGCAAACCAGCCGCTTCTTCCAGGCTGCCTTCGGCTGGCAGATCGTCAGCTACGGGCCGAGTTATGACGGCATCGAAGGGGCTGGCATCGATGGTGGCATCGACCAGGCGGACGACCGGGTTGCTGCCACCATGGCGATCATCCGCACCGAGGATCTCGATGATGCCGAACGGCGGGTGCGGGCGGCTGGCGCGGTGATCACCCGCGAGCAGTTCGACTTCCCCGGCGGCCGGCGCTTTCACTTCCGCGAGCCCGGCGGCAACGAGCTGGCGGTCTATGTTGCGCGCGAGTAGGGGCGTTTACGGCGTCGCTGCTACCTGAACCGGTGCCGGTTCGCGCGCCATCAGGTCGTTGATCTGGGCGATGGTCTGCTGGAACTGCGCCTGGTGCTGCTGGGGCAGCACATTGTCCTTGGGCAGCTTGACGCTCAGCGGATCGACGAGATTGCCGTTGATCTTGATCTCGAAGTGCAGATGCGGGCCGGTCGACTGGCCGGTCGAGCCGACATAGCCGATGACCTGGCCCTGGCGCACGCGGTCGCCGACACCGAGCCCGTCGACATAGCGCGACAGATGCCCATAGGCGGTCTCGTACCCGTTGACGTGCTGAATCTCGATCTTGTTGCCGTAGCCGGACTGCCACTTGTAGTAGCTGATGATCCCGTCGCCCGAGGCATAGATCGGGGTGCCGGTGCGGGCGGCGAGGTCGACGCCGGTATGCAGGCGCCGCGATTTGAAGATCGGGTGGATGCGGTAGCCGAAGCGCGAGCGCAGCGTGCCACCGCCCTCGAGCGGCCGGCGATTGAGGAAGCGCTTGCCGGTCTCGCCATTGGTGTCGAAGAACTCGATGGTGCCGTCGGGCATGACGAAGCGGTAGAGCTGCCGGGTGGTCGAGCCCAGCGTCAGACCTATATAGAGCAGTTCGCTGCGCCCGGCGTCGTCCTGCGGGGTCTGCAGGATCTCGATGCTGTCGCCGGCCGCGATCCGGTTGGTCATCTCGACGTCATAGGCGAACATGCCGATGATGCGCTCGATGGTGTCGTCGTCGAGATCGTGCTTGCGCCCGGTTTCCCAGATCGAGCGGTAGACGCTCGGCAGGTTGGCGACGTTGATCTCTTCGGTGTCTTCCTCGGGGAAGACGATGTCCGGCGGGGCCAGGCCCAGCACATACTGGCCCTTGTCGGTCAGCGCCACGGTCGCCCGGTGCACATCGGTGTCGTTGGCGTCGTCATGCAGGTAGATGCTGAGCCGGTAGGGCACCAGCGTGTCGGAGTTGCGCGACGGTCCGTAAAGGATGCGCAGCCGCGCACCCACCGGCAGCACCACCGAAGGATAGACATTGTGAATGGCGCTGGCGATCGCCATCACCGTGCCGTCGCTGAAGCCGTTCTTGCGCAGCACCTCGGCGAGCTCGGTATCATCCTTGATGGTGAGGATGCGCTCGGAACGGCCTAGCATGCCTTCGCTGGAAATGGTGGTCTTGGGCACCACGGTGACATTCTCGGCAATGCCGCCAGAGGGTGCACCGGGCGACAGGCCAAGATCGCGCAGCGACGGGCCGATGGCAGCATAGGCCAGAGCCGGGGCGTCCCCCGCCACGTCGAAATCGGAGCCGACGATGCCGCGGACAAAATCGGCAGCGCTCTGATCCGAGATGGCGCGCGGCGGCACGAAAGTCATCGGCATGGCCGCAACCTTCACCGCCACTTCGCCTTCCACTTCGGCGCCGTAGACCTCGGTGGAAATGTCGAGGCTGCTCTCGGAGGCGGTCAGCGGCTCGGTGGCATTGAGAATGGCGACGGGGTCGTAGGCGGGAATGTCCTCGGCCAGTGAGGTCGGCGCCGTGGCCAGCGTCGCGCGGATCCGCACGAAGGGCTGGTTGCGGATGATGTCGCGACCATCCACGCTGTCGCGGATCGAGGCCTCGATCACTTCCCGGTCCGAGCGGGTGGCAGCCACCGGACGGATGCGCGGCGACTTGGCGAACATGTCGGTCGGGGCGCGCTGCTCGGATTCGGCGCCGGCGAGCTGAAGCGCCTTGTAGGCGGTGGAGAAGGTGTCTTCGCCCTGGAAGGACACATAGAGCGCCGCGCCCATCAGCAGCACGCTGGTCAATCCGGTCATCACCGTGCCGG
>JAEZFJ010000230.1 GCA_023437755.1 Pseudomonadota bacterium | reverse complement strand
TGGATCGCCAGCGTCGAGGCTGCGAGGCGTGCGAACAGGCTCTGCTGCCGCTGCGCCGCCAGCAGCGCACGGATCACGATGAAGCCGATCAGCACCACCAGCCCCATGCAGAACACGATGCCGAACTCGCCGGCCGCGGCCGAGAACACATAGTCGGCATGAGCGTCGGGGATCAGCTTCTTGGCCATGGACTCGCCCGGCCCCCGACCGAACCAGCCACCCTCGAACAGGGACTCGAGCGCCCGGTCGATCTGGTAGGTGTTGCCGCCGCCTTCGGGGTTGAGGAACGTGTCGATACGGCGCGCGAAGTGCGGGAAGAACATGTAGGCCCCGAACAGGAGTGCCGCGGCCGCCCCGCCCAGGGCGAAGATCACGAACCAGGAAATGCCCGACAGGAACAACAGCACCGCCCAGGTGGCCAGGACCAGTGCCGTCTGCCCGATGTCGGGCTGCAGCAGCAGGCCGACAACAATGGCCAGCATGATCAGTGTGGCGATAATCCGCCCCGGCACGTTGCGGTGGATCATCGATTCCGAAAACAGCCAGGCACCGAGCACGGCAAAGGCCGGCTTCACGAACTCCGAGGGCTGGACGGTGTTGCCGGCGATCGAAATCCAGCGCCGCGCGCCCTTCACCTCCGCCCCGAACCGAAGGGTTGCATAGAGCAGCACCATGCTGACCAGCAGCGTCGCAAGCGCGGCAAAGCGCGCCTGTCTCGGGCTGAGAAGCGACGCGACCAACAATGCCCCAAGCGCCGGAATGCAGAACATGGCGTGACGAATCACGAAGTGCCACTGGCTCAGCCCGAGCCGCTCTGCCACCGGCGGGCTGGCGGCAAAGCTCAGCACCATGCCGCAGGTCATCAGCAGCATCAGCGCCCCGAGCAATTCCTTGTCGATCGACCACCACCACTGCGCGAGCGGGGACTTGTCGGTGCGCGAGAACATCATGGGAGAGCGCCGGCTACTCGATACAACTAGCATCGAATGTAGCCGTGCGATGGTTACCGAATGGCGAAGAGCCGTTGCGTTTTGCGAGTCAGCGCAGCTTGAGGCTCGACAGGCCGATGAGCGCCAGCACGAAGCTGATGATCCAGAAGCGGATCACCACCTGTGACTCCGTCCAGCCCAGATGCTCGAAATGATGGTGGATGGGCGCCATGCGGAACACGCGCTTGCCGGTGAGCCGGAACGAGGCCACCTGCACGATCACCGATACGGTTTCCAGCACGAACAGCCCGCCGATGATGGCGAGGACGATCTCATGCTTGGTCGCGACGGCAATGGCGCCCAGGGCGCCACCGAGGGCAAGTGAACCGGTGTCGCCCATGAAGATCTGCGCCGGTGGCGCGTTGAACCACAGAAAGCCCAGGCCCGCGCCGATCAGCGCGCCGCACACGACTGCCAGCTCGGCCGTGCCCGGCACCGAGTTGAGCAGCAGGTACTCGGCATAGTTCGTGCTGCCGACGAGATAGGCGATGAAGCCGAAGCAGGCGGCCGCAACCATCACCGGCACGATAGCGAGGCCGTCGAGGCCATCGGTGAGGTTCACCGAATTGCCCGCCGCCATCACCACGAAGCCGCCGAACAGGATGTAGAAATAGCCGAGGTTGAGCGCGAGGTCCTTGACGAATGGGAACAGCAGCGAGGTGCCGTACGCGCCCGACGCGAGTTGTGAAATCGCAAAGGCAGCCATGCAGCCAATGATGGCTTCGAGCAGCAGCCGCTGCTTGGAGCCGAAGCCGGCATGGGTCATGCGCTTGACCTTGAGGTAGTCATCGTAGAACCCGATGGCGCCAAAGCCCACGGTGACGAACAGCACCACCCAGACATAGCCGTTGGTCAGGTTGGACCACAGCAGCGTCGAGATCACCGCACCGGACAGGATCATCAGCCCGCCCATGGTGGGCGTGCCCTTCTTGGTCAGCAGGTGCGACTGCGGACCGTCCTCGCGGATCGGCTGGCCGCGGCCCTGCTTGACCCGCAGCATCGCGATCATCCCCGGGCCGAACAGGAACACGAAGAACAGGGCGGTGACCACCGCGCCAGCCGTGCGGAAGGTGATGTAGCGAAAGACGTTGAACGCCGCGAATGCGTCACCCAGCTGGCCAAGGAAATACAGCATGTAGGAGAATGTCCTCTCGCGTGGGTGGTGCTCAGGCCCGCTCGAACCTGTTGCGGATTTGCTCCACGACGCCCGTCAGCCCCACGCCGTTGGACCCTTTGATCATAACAGCGTCCCCATAGGCAAGATCGGCGACGACGATCTCGGCCATCTCCCCCGCTGTCTGTGTATGGGCGGCCACACGACCCTGCCCCAGCGCCTCGGCCAGCGCCTGCATCTGCGGCCCCACGAGGTAGACACCGTCGGCGCCGGCCGCCCGCACGGCCGGAGCGAGGCTACGGTGCAGTTCTGCACTCTGGGGGCCGAGTTCCCGCATGTCGCCGAGCACGATGAGCTTGCGGCCACCAGGCGGCTCCTGCCGGGCGAACACGTCGAGCGCCGCCGTCATCGAAGCAGTATTGGCGTTGTAGCTTTCATCGATCAGGAGCAGCGGCCGATCGGAGGGACCCAGTCGGGTACGGGCGCCCCGCCCCGGCTGTGCCCCGAAACCCGCCAGCGCCCGCAACGCTACGGCCGGCTCGACTCCGGCGGCGTGGCTGGCGGCGAGCGCCCCCACCGCGTTGGCCACCATATGGCGTCCCGGCACATTGAGGAGCAGTTCGTATCGCTGATCCTCATGCTCGACCATGGCGACGCTGCTTTCCGGCAGGCTCTCGATGCTGACGATCTGCCAATCGACGCCGCGCGCCTCGCCATAGGTCACGACACGCCCCACACCGGCGGCCCGCGCCTCTTCCAGCAGCACGTCCAGCTGCCCGTGATCGGCGTTGAGAATGGCCGTGCCGCCGGGCTCCAGGCCGGAGAATATCTCGCTCTTCGCCCTGGCAATGGCATCGAGCGAACCCAGGGCCTCAAGATGCGCCGGCGCAATCGTGGTGATCACCACGATGTGCGGACGCACCAGCCGTGTCAGCGGCCGTATCTCCTCCGGCGCGCTCATGCCCATCTCGAACACGCCGAACTGCGCTGAGGCGGGCAGGCGGGCCAGCATCAGCGGCACGCCCCAATGATTGTTGAAACTCTTGATCGAGGCATGCGTCGACCCGGCCGCCTCGAATACGACGCGCAGCGCTTCCTTGGTCGTGGTCTTGCC
>JAEZFJ010000196.1 GCA_023437755.1 Pseudomonadota bacterium | reverse complement strand
GGTTCGAGCGCTGCCGCTATTCCTTGAAGCGATAGCCGACGCCATACAGCGTCTCGATCATCTCGAAGTCGTCGTCGACAGCCTTGAACTTCTTGCGCAGCCGCTTGATGTGGGAGTCGATGGTGCGATCATCGACATAGACTTGGTCGTCATAGGCGGCGTCCATCAGGGCGTTGCGCGACTTGACCACGCCCGGGCGCAGTGCCAGGGCCTGCAGGATCAGGAACTCGGTGACGGTGAGCGTCACCCGCTGGCCCTTCCAGGTGCAGGTGTGGCGCTCTTCATCCAGCACCAGTGCACCGCGCTCGATCAGCGCCTTGCCCGGCTGCGGCTCGGCGCCGGTGGAGGTGGCAGAAGGATCGCGCGGGGCGGAGCGGCGCAGGATCGCCTTGACGCGCTCGACCAGCAGGCGCTGGCTGAACGGCTTGGTGATGAAATCGTCGGCGCCCATTTTCAGCCCGAACAGCTCGTCGATCTCCTCGTCCTTGGAGGTGAGGAAGATCACCGGCACGTCGGATTTCTGGCGCAGGCGGCGGAGCAGTTCCATGCCATCCATGCGCGGCATCTTGATGTCGAGGATGGCGAGATCGGGTTTGTCGGTGGTGAGGCCTTCAAGACCAGAGGCACCATCGGTGTAGGTCGCGACCGTATAGCCTTCCGCTTCCAGCGTCAGCGACACGGAAGTGAGAATGTTGCGGTCATCGTCCACCAGGGCGATCTTGGGCATGGGCTGCCTTTCTTCTTTGTGACGCTGCAAAGTCCAACGCGCGAAGAGTCAAACGGTTGGCGTGGGCGTGGCGTGCCGTTGCAAGCGACAAATACGCGCTAAATATGGCGCTTCCAAGCGATATGCGACGCTCTGACACGTGCGAGCCCTGCTGCGACTTCCGTCTTACGACCGATTTCGGGATGGTTGTATGACCAATTAGCCATCACCCTTGCCACGAGCGGCGGCCGTTTGCCGTCGCCCCAAGGAGAAGGCGTCATGGCTGAATTCGACCACGAAACCCTGAGGGCATCGATCAGCGCGCGTGCGGGGTCGGTCTCGCACAACGACGTTGCGTCGGTGCTGGTGGCGCAGGCCATTGCCGGTGGCGAGGGGGAGTTCACGGCCGAAGGGGCGCTTTCGGTCACCACCGGCGTCTTCACCGGGCGCAGCCCCAAAGACAAGTTCATCGTGCGCGACCGGCTGACCGAGGGGCGCGTGTGGTGGGACAATTCGGGCGCCATGGAGCCGGAAGCGTTCGAGCGTTTGCTCGCCGATGCGGTCGCCTCCTATGGCGGGCTCAGCGTGTTCCGGCAGGACCTCATGGCGGGTGCGGACCCGCGGCACCAGTATGCGGTGACGGTGATGACGCCGTCGGCCTGGCACGCGCTGTTCATCCGCAACCTCCTGATCCGGCCGGGCGAGGACGTCGAGCAGTCGGCTGGCGCGACTTCGGTGACCATCGTGCACGTGCCGCGGTTCAGGGCCGATCCGGCGCGTCACGGCAGCCGCGGGGAGACGGTGATCGCGCTCGACATGAGCCGAAACATCGTGGTCATCGCCGGTACGCTCTATGCCGGCGAGATCAAGAAGAGCGTGTTCTCGCTGTTCAACTTCCACGCTCCGAATGCGGGGGTGTTGCCGATGCACTGCTCGGCCAATGTGGGGGCGAATGGCGATACGGCGCTGTTCTTCGGACTGTCGGGGACAGGCAAGACCACCCTCAGCAACGATCCGGCGCGCCCGTTGATCGGGGACGATGAGCATGGCTGGGGACCCGACGGCGTCTTCAACCTCGAGGGCGGGTGCTATGCCAAGACCGTGAAGCTCAGCGCCGAGGCCGAGCCGGAGATTTTTGCAGCAACACGCCGTTTCGGCACCGTTCTCGAAAATGTGGTTCTCGACGGTAACGGAAAGCCGTCATTCGATGACGTTTCGCTGACGGAAAACACCCGGGCGGCATATCCGCTGACGGTGTTGCCGCGGGTGGCGGCGGGTGGTGTCGGCGGGGTGCCTAAGACGGTGGTGTTCCTCACCGCCGATGCGTTCGGGGTGCTGCCGCCGATCGCGCGGCTGACGCCGGAACAGGCGGTCTACCACTTCCTTTCCGGCTACACCGCCAAGGTTGCGGGGACCGAGCGCGGGGTAACCGAGCCGCAGGCGACGTTCTCGGCGTGTTTCGGCGCGCCGTTCATGCCGCAGCATCCCACCGTCTATGGCGAGTTGCCGGAGCAGAAGCGGCGCGAGAGCGGGGCAGTGGCGTGGCTGATCAACACCGGCTGGACCGGCGGCGGCTATGGGGTTGGGCGGCGCATCGATATCGGCTCGACACGGCGGCTGCTGACGGCGGCGCTGGATGGCAGCCTCGAGGGTGCGGCGATGCGGACGGACGAGTTGTTCGGGTTCGAGGTGCCGCTGGCGCTGCCCGGCGTCGACAGCAAGCTGCTGACGCCGCGGGCAACCTGGGCCGATCCGGCAGCCTATGACCGGCAGGCGCTCAAGCTCGCCGACCTGTTCCGGCGCAACTTCGAGAAGTTCGGGGATGGTGCCGATGCCGGGCCGGGACCCAAGCTGGCGCTGGCGGCGGAATCGCCGCCGCCGCTATTCGCCTCAGTTCGGCGAATAGAAGATGTGGGAGTCGATGGTCGCTACGGCGCTGTAGGTGCTGGCCCAGGAGGGCCGCACGGCCGTGGTGTGGTAGTAGAGTGCGGAGCCGGGCAGCGCGCCGACGGACTCGCCGGTGGCGAACTCGGCGTAGATGTCCTTGGCCAGTTCGGCCGAGCGCTGCCAGGCGCGGCGCTCACGCGGGGTGTCGGTACGACCGTCGCAGGCGAAGGTGAACTGGCAGCGATAGCGCCCCTTGTCAGCGTTCTGGTAGATCACGCCGCACAGGGTGGACGGGAACTTGCCCGAACGGGCGCGGTTGACGATGACATTGGCGACCGCGAGCTGCCCCTCGAGGGTTTCGCCGCGGGCTTCGTGGTAGATGGCCTGCGCCAGGCAATTGCGCTCGGTGTTGGCACGTTCGAGGCGCTGCTCGAGCGGCTCGTAGTCTTCGGCGACATAAGCGGCCAGGAGACCCGGGCTGAGACGTCCCTCGCCAGGCTGGGCGGCGGCCGGCTTGAACTCGCCGGTGAAGTCGGCAATGGCGTTGACGGCGCTGTTGCCGCTGAAGGAGCCGCGGGCGATGTAGCCCAGCAGCACTTCGGTGTTGAGTTCGCCTGCCGGGGCGCCGTCGAGATCCACCGAGCGAAGCTTCTGCTGGCGCTCGATGTAGTTGGACAGAAGCTCCGGGGTCAGCGGCTGGCGGCCGGCTTCGAGCGGAACCAGTTTGGGGCCGAGCGCCGGCTGGCTGCGAATGAGCACCAGGTCGTCCGGAACCGGCAGCGGCATCACCCCAGGACCATCGGTGCTTTCGGCATGCGCCGGCGCCAAGGTCACGATCAGCACAAAAGCCACGGCAGCAAGTGCAAGCACATGCGAGAGCGCACGCACAGCGATGGCTTTCCAGCTTTGGGTCAATGCCCCGTCCTTACCCCTGAGCCCGTCCGGCCATATCCGGAGGGCCTTCTTCGCGTGGGGGTCCTTGTGGACCCTCCGTCACTTCCCGGCGGCACACTATCCAAGCGGAACACCGCTGGGAAGATGAAATTTACGCTCGGTTAACCATAGCGGTTAGCGTCTTAAAGTACGGTTAATGGAGAGAGCCGGGGATGAAAACCCTGCTTCTCCAAAGCCTTGCAGTGCGGTTAGGTGGGTCTTGCCCGGATCGATAAAGGTTTATGCATTCAGTGTGGTCAGATGCCGCGTGTGCCCCGCGTGCTACAGCCTCAGGTCTCTATCAGCCCGAGGATGGCGCGGCGGAGGCGATCAAGGTCCTCCGGGCGGCTGAGGCGATGGTCGCCATCAGGGATCACCGTCAGCGTCACCGGATCATGCAAAAGGTGGGTGGTGAGCCGCACGGCGTGGGCCGCGGGCACATCGGGGTCCTGCCCGCCCTGGAGGATCACCACCGGGCAGCCGGGTTCGATGACGGCGCCCAAGAGGCGGTGCTGCTCGCCATCCTCGATCAAGGCGCGGGTGATGCGATAGGGCCCGTCGCCATAGGCGCTCGGCCGGTCAACATAGCCGAGACGACGGAGATCCTCGTGCTGCGCCGGGGTGAAGCCGGGCAGCATCAGTTCGTGGGTCATGTCGACCGCCGGGGCGACAAGGAGGAGACCCGCCAGCCGCCCTGCCCCTCGCTGCCTGAGCGCCCGGGCCAGCAACAGCGCGATCCAGCCGCCCATGGACGAGCCAACCACCACCTGCGGTCCGTCGGTGAGGGCGAAGGCCGCCTCGGCTTCCTCGAGCCAGCGGGTGATGGTGCCCGCGGTGAACTCCCCGCCCGAGGCGCCGTGACCGGAATAGTCGAAGCGGGTGACCGCAAGGCCGTGTTCGGCCCCCAGCTGGTCTAAGCAACTCGCCTTGGCCCCGGTCATCTCGGAGCGGAACCCGCCGAGCCAGAACAGCCCGGGACGCTCACCGGAGCGGCGAAGCAGCGCGATCTCGCGCATGGCGGAGCCCTCTCCAACAACGAGGCGGAAAGCGGCAGGAGGCAGCGCGGTCAAGAACATTCTCCGAAACAGGGGAAACCAGCAGCGGCGCGCGGGCGTTTCCCTGCCGCAACAGCCCGGAAAATCGCACCTGCGCGTGTTGACTTATGCTTCCGCTAACACGATTTTAGGCGCGCTTTCACCCCTTCCTACCAATAACACAAGGATAGCTTGCCATTCGCCGTCCCATGAGACCCGTGGCCCCCCAAAAGGACGGGCCAATTTCCAATGAGGATATTTCCAGCCCCGACGTGCAGCTGATCGATGCCGATGGCGAGAACCGCGGCGTTGTGCGCACGCGAGAAGCGCTGACCGAAGCCCAGGAACTCGGGCTCGACCTCGTGCTGATTGCGCCGAACTCGGTCCCGCCGGTCGCCAAGATGCTCGATCTCGGCCGCTTCAAGTATGCCGCCCAGAAGAAGGCAGCCGAAGCGCGCAAGAAGCAGAAGGTCATCGAGGTCAAGGAAGTCCAGCTTCGCCCCAACATCGATGACCACGACTACAATACCAAGATGAAGGCGGTGCAGCGGTTCATCGACGAGGGCGACCGGGTCAAGGTGACGATGCGTTTCCGCGGTCGCGAGATGGCGCACCAGGAGCTTGGCATGCAGTTGCTG
>JAEZFJ010000185.1 GCA_023437755.1 Pseudomonadota bacterium | reverse complement strand
AGGCCAGCTTCCTTGAGATTGGTATAGATGCCAGCTTCGATGGCGCCAGCAGGCAGCAGCGGATCGGCATGTTCGAAATAATCGGCCTGCGGATCGGTATTGGTCTGCTTGGCCGCCATGGCGCGCTCGCCAATGGCGATGATGCCGGCGCCATCGCCAGCGTCGACCAGATTGAGGCCAATGCCAGGATGGGCAGCCTCGAAGGCGGGCTTGACCACATTGGTCCAGAAATCGAGAATGTTGCTGTCCGAACTGGTGTACCAGTCGATCACGCCTTCGGCGGCGACGGACATCCGGGGCAGGAGGGTCAGGCCGGCCAGACCACCCGCAGCGGAAATCATGAAATCACGACGTTTCATTAAGCTTCTCCCATCAGAGCGGCCCTGCGGCCGCCGCGCTGTCATCGCCGATGTGCGGAGGCAGCGTTCGGCGGTTGCCGAGTGACAGACCGGATCGGCCCCGATCTGCCCGCCTCATGGGCCTCCTCCCCAATCAACCGCAGACGGAGGGCAGTCCCAATCTTGTGTCGGGTAGTGCCGCGTCGCAAACCGGTCGCAATGCAAGACAACACCCAAAGCCGATTGCACACAAGTGCATTCATCAGCCGGCTCCAGGGTGCTAGTAGGGGCTGTGCATAACGCTTTGATGACACACGAGGGCAATGCTCACGTGTGCAAACGATTGCACTTAGTTGCCGGCGGGGCGAACCGAGCGTCGCCAGATCGGTACTGGTTCGATGATGCGGCGGCTGGTGTCCCGAAGACTCGGGTTCAGCAGCAAGTCGACGACAGCGTCCGCCATGACGTCGAGAGGCTGGGCGAATGTGGTGAGTTGATAGGACTGCCAACCGGCCTGTTCGATGTCATCGAAACCGACCACACACAGGTCCTCCGGGACGCGAATGCCGAACTCCAGCCGGGCCGCATCCATGAAGCCCAGCGCCAACAGGTCCGTGACGCAGAATACGCCATCAGGCGCGTTCGAGCGCCCGAACAGACGGCGCGCGGCCTCTTGGCCGGATCGGTAGGAGGTCGGACCGGCTTCGGTGACGACGACCGGCACGCCTTCTGCCGTGGCGGCTTCCACGAACACCCTTTGCCGCTCGAGCAGACTGGCAGTCCGGGCGGTGGAGGTGACCAGGGCGAGTCGCCGACAACCAGCCCGGCGCAGCAGAAACAGCGCCTCACGCCCGGCCATGGCGTTGTCGACGCCGAGATTGCGCGAGCCGACCAGCCCGTCGTCGCGGGTTATCAGGATGACCTCCTGGCCATTGGCGAGGCAGGTTTCGATCAAAGAGGCAGGGGGCGTACCGGAGAGCACCACCGTGGCATCGGCACGGTAATTGAGCGTCTGCTTCAGGGCGGAGGAGACGCTGCCGGTGTCGGTCTCCGTGTTGATCACCATGGTGACCTTGCCGGCAGCCTGGAGCTTCCTGGTCAGCACGTCGACCATGCGCGCCCGGATAGGGGTGGTCATGTCTGCCACCACCAGGCAGACGATGTTGCTGCGTTCGCGCAGCACACGCGCCAGATGGTTCACATGGTAGCCAAGGGCCGCTGCCGCCTCGAGCACCTTGCGGCGCGTCGTGTCCGACACACTCGCACCATCGGTAAAGGTCCGCGACACGGCAGAGCGAGAAACGCCGGCGCGGTCGGCGACCATCTGCGCGGTGACAAACGTCCTGGCTCTGTTGTCGCGCATGCGGCTGGCGCTCCGGTAGGTGGCGGATTAGTGGGAACAAGCCGGCACCGCGTCAAGTGCAGCGCTCCGTCGGCCTCTTTGCGTCACCCGGGAGTTCCATAATATATATTATGCGAACTGCTGATGTGTGCTCCGGCCAATGGTGCGTGCGTGCGCTGCCCTGCTGGCATTTACGAGAACCGCCTTGCGGCTTTCTGAAGCCGGGCTTCCGATGGTAGACCGTGGGCCCGAAGCCGACAAAAGGATGAGCATTGCCATGCAGCCCTCTCGCGACATCTCCCGCCTGATCGAGATCATGGCTCGCCTGCGCGATCCGGACGGCGGTTGCCCGTGGGATCTGGAGCAGGATTTCGAGAGCATTCGCCACTACACGATCGAAGAGGCCTACGAGGTTTCTGACGCGATAGAACGCGGCGACATGGGGGATCTGCGCGAAGAACTCGGCGATCTGCTGCTGCAGCCGATCTACCACGCGCAGATGGCCAGGGAGGCCGGGCACTTCGACATCGGCGACGTGATCTTCTCGGTCACCAGCAAGCTGATACGTCGCCATCCCCACGTGTTCGGTGAAGTGGAGGCCGGCTCCTCGGAGGCGTCGGAGCGGCGTTGGGAAGCGATCAAGGCCGAGGAGCGGGCGGACAAGGCCGCACGTCAGGGCAACAGGACCCCTTCTCTGCTGGATGACGTGCCACAGGCCCTGCCCGCGCTCGCTCGCGCCGAGAAGCTGACCAAGCGCGCTGCGAAGGTAGGCTTCGACTGGCCTGACTTCGCCGCCGTGCGAGCCAAGGTCGAGGAAGAACTCGAAGAGGTTTCCGCAGCGCAGGCAGAGGGGAATGACGCCGCCGTGCACGAGGAGATCGGCGACCTGCTGTTCGCAGTGGCAAATCTCGCACGCAAGGCCGGCATCGATGCGGAAGCAGCTCTGCGCGACGCCAACGCCAAGTTCACTCGGCGCTTCCACTATGTCGAGGCGCGTTGCCGAGAGGATGGCATTGAGCCCAAAGACGCAGGTCTGGAGCGGCTGGACGGCTACTGGAACGAGATCCGTCAGGCAGACAAGCCCTGACGGTTCAATGGTCGGGATTGTCGATCCGGCCGTTGAAGCGCTCCAGGAACTCGGCACGGCGACGTGGATCGATGCGGACCAGAAAACCCGAGCCCTGCTCCGTGGGGTCGTCGCGCTCGATGATCTCCGCATGGCTGTGTAGCCAGCCGATGTCGGCGCCGGCGCTGTGGGGCACCACGACATGGTAGGTG
>JAEZFJ010000111.1 GCA_023437755.1 Pseudomonadota bacterium | reverse complement strand
CCCATGCAGGCAGGGGCCAAAGCCCGCTGCTGCGCATCACCCTGCTGTCGCTGCGCCACCCGTTTCAGGTTGCCATCGCCATTGGGGCCACGATCATTGCCGCACTTCTGCAGCTCAGCATTCCGCGCCTGCTCGGTCAGGCCATCGATCAGGCCCAGAACATCCTGACCGTGGCGAGGGAGGGCGCCGAGCAGGCGCTGCTCTGGAGCGCCGTCACCATCCTCGTGGTGTCTATGGGTCGCGGCCTCTTCACTCTTCTGCAGAACTTCTTCTCGGAATCGGTCGGCCACCACATCGGCTACGAGCTGCGCCTCGCCTTCTATGACAAGGTCCAGCGGCTCTCCTATTCCTACCACGACAAGGTCCATTCCGGCGACCTGATCACCGTCGGACTGCTCGATCTGGATGGCGTGCGCATCTTCTTCTCGACCGGCTTCGTCCGCGTCATCCTCCTTTCAGTGCTGCTCGGCGTCGGTGCCTGGCTGCTGATCTCGACCGATGTCGTGCTCGGACTGTTGGCGCTCAGCTTTGCGCCCTTCGTTGCGTGGCGCTCTTCGGTGGCCCAGTTGCGCCTGCGCGCCACCTGGCTGGTCCTGCAGGAGAAGCTGTCGGCCCTTTCCCGGGTCATGGAAGAGAACCTCGGCGGCATCCGCGTCGTGCGCGCTTTCGCTGCCAAGGATCACGAGATGTCCAAGTTCGAGTCCGCCTCGCTCGAAGCGCTGAGGCTGTCGCACCAGCGCGTTGGCATCCGGGTCCGCAACACCTCGATGATGACCTTCAGCTTCTTTGCGGCCATGGGTCTGGTGCTGTGGGTCGGGGGCAACAAGGTGATCGCCGGAGAGATGAGCGTCGGAACGCTCGCCTCCTTCCTGACCTTCATGACCATCCTGCAGATGCCGGTGCGCCAGCTTGGGCTGATGGTGAATTCCTTTGCCCGCGCCTCCACCTGCGGCTCGCGCCTGTTCGCCTTCCTCGACCAGCCGGTCGAGATCGACAGCCGCCCGGGCGCCCAGCCGCTCAAGCTCACCGGGGGCATCCTGCGCTTCGAGGACGTGCGCTTCACCTATCCCGGTGCCCCCCACCCCACCCTCGACGGCGTCAGCTTCGAGGCGCATCCCGGCCAGACGGTCGGCATTGTTGGCGCGCCGGGCAGCGGCAAGTCCACGCTCGCCCACCTCATCCCGCGCTTCTATGACGTCACCGGTGGCCGCATCACCATCGACGGGCAGGATGTGCGCGATGTTACGCTGCAGTCGCTCCGCCGCAGCGTTGCCGTGGTGCAGCAGGATACCTTCCTGTTCACCACCACCATCGAGAACAACATCGCCTACGGCAATCCGTGGGCGCGCGAGACCAAGATCGAGAAGGCTGCCGAGAGCGCCCAGCTCCACAACTACATCATGGGCCTGCCGGCCAGTTACGGCACCGTCGTTGGTGAGCGTGGCGTGTCCCTGTCTGGTGGCCAGCGCCAGCGTCTCTCCATAGCCCGCAGCCTCGTTCTGCGCCCCGCCGTCATGGTGTTCGACGATTCCACCGCCGCCATCGACGCCGGCACCGAACATCGCATCCGCACCGCCATCCGCCGCTACGCCGAGGATCGTGTCACCCTGATAATTTCCCACCGGCTGAGCTCCCTCATGCACGCCGATACCATCCTCTTCCTCCATGACGGCAAGATCGCCGAGCGCGGCACCCATGCCGAACTGCTCGAGCTTGGCGGCCGCTACCGCGCGCTCTACGACCTGCAGACCCGCCCCACCGGAGAATTCGACATCGGGAGCGCTGCCCAATGAGTGCCATCGAACAGGACGAGGACGAGCCGATCCATCATGGCCGCCGCCCGCCGCGCGCCAGCGTGGGCTCGCACCGCATCGAGGAAGAGGTGTTCGGCAAGGCCTATGATCCGCGCACGGTGCGCCGCATCTGGGCCTTCGTGCACCCGTACCGGCACAAGATCTACCTGTCGGTCGCCGCGGTGATCCTCTTCACCGCCACTCAGCTCGCCATCCCGCTGATCATCGGCAATGCCATCGACTCGGCGCTGGTCGCCGGAGGGGATGCGTCGCTGCTGATGCGCGCCGTCGGGCTCTTTGCCCTTGTCGTGCTGGTCAATTTCGGCGCCTCCTTCGTGCAGGAAAAGCAGGTCGGCGAGGTTGCCGAGCACGTGCTGTTCGACATGCGCCGCGCCATGTTCGATCGCCTGCAGCGCGTCTCCTTGTCCTTCATGGACAAGACCGAGGTGGGCCGCCTGATGAGCCGCCTCCAGGGCGACGTCAATTCAATGCAGGAGTTTCTAGAAACCTCGGTGATCTCCGTTGGCGACCTGGTCCTGCTCGGCGGCATCATCGTCGTGCTGCTCGGTCTCGACTGGCAGCTGGGCCTGCTCACTCTCGCAACCATGCCGGTGCTGTTCCTGGTCCGCATCTTCTGGTTGCCTCGGGCCCGGCAGGCCTTCTGGGCCGCGCACGAAACCAACTCGCTCACCGCCGGCGCCATGGCCGAAGGCATCAATGGCGTCCGCACGGTCCAGAACCTCGACCGCCAGAAGGTCAATTTCGACCTCTTCGACGACCGCGCCTACCACAACTTGGAAAACCAGCTGACCGGCTCCCGCTTTGCCCAGGTCATGGTGCCGATTGTCGATACTCTCACTGGCATCTCCATGGGGACGGTGGTGGTGGTCGGCGGCTCGCTGGTGCTCAACGGCTCGCTCCAGGTCGGCGTCATCGTTGCGTTCCTGTTCTACATCCAGCGCTTCTTCGATCCGATCCGTTCGCTGACCATGCAGTATTCGATCATGCAGCGCGCCATGACCTCCGGCCGCCGCATCATCGAGGTGCTGGATCTGCCCGTGGCCATCGCCGACAAGCCCGGCGCGGTGGAACTCACCCGCGACATGGATGGCTCGGTCGAGTTCCGCAACGTGGTCTTCGGCTATGCCCCCGGCCGGCCGGTGCTTCGCAATGTCAGCTTCCACGTCAATCCGGGCGAAACCGTCGCCGTCGTCGGCCCTACCGGCTCCGGCAAGACCAGTGCCATGGCTCTGGTCCACCGCTTCTACGAGGTGGAGTCCGGAGCGGTGCTGGTCGGCGGCCACGACGTGCGCGACATCACCCAGGATTCGCTCGGCCGGCAGGTCGCCATGGTGCTGCAGGAGCCGTTCCTGTTCACCGGCACAGTGCTGGAGAACATCCGCTACAACAAGACCGACGCCACCCGTGAGCAGGTCATCGAGGCCGCCACGGCCGTGGGCGCGCATGAGTTCATCAGCCGCCTCCCGGATGGCTATGACAGCGTGCTCGAGCAGCGCGGCGGCAACATTTCCCTTGGCCAGCGCCAGTTGATCAGCTTCGCGCGCGCGCTTGTCGCCGACGCCAAGGTGCTCGTCCTCGACGAAGCTACCGCCTCGATCGACTCCTATACTGAGCGGCAGATACAGAAGGCGCTGGAGCGCCTGCTCGAGGGCCGCACCGGTCTCGTCATCGCCCACCGCCTCGCTACCATCCGTGGCGCGGACCGCATCATCGTGCTGCAGAACGGCGAGAAGATCGAGGAAGGCAATCACGACCAGCTCATGGAGCAGGGCGGCCTCTACGCGCGCCTCTACAACATGAACTATGCCAGCTTCGACGACATCCCCGACGAACTGGTGGCCGAGGCCAACGCCAGGTCGGAGTCCACCTGAGATCATTCAGGCCCGGTTCATGGGCGTGTGCTAAACGGCAGGCAATGCTCAGGGAGACACCCCAATGC
>JAEZFJ010000093.1 GCA_023437755.1 Pseudomonadota bacterium | reverse complement strand
TCTTGAGCCCGTATTCGAGATTTCCCCGCACCGTCATGTGCGGGTAGAGCTCGTAGTTCTGCAACACCATCGCGATGTCACGCTCGGCCGGTTCCTTCTGGTTCACCACCTGACCGTCGATGGCGATGGTGCCATCGGTGATGGTTTCGAGCCCCGCGATCATCCGCAGCAGCGTGGACTTGCCGCAGCCGGAGGGGCCGACGAGGACCACGAGCTCGCCGTCCTGGATGTCGAGATCGAGGTTGTGGATGGCGGTGACGTTGCCCGCATAGATCTTCTTGACGCTCGAAAGCTGGATCGTTGCCATTTCTTACTTCTCGGTTTCGACCAGGCCTTTGACGAACAGGCGCTGCATCAGGATGACCACCAGCACGGGTGGCAGCATGGCGAGGATCACGGCGGCCATCACCAGCTGCCATTGCGGCTCGCTATCGGCTCGGGCGGCCATGCGTTTGATACCCATGACAATGGTGTAGTAGCGGCTGTCGGTGGTGACGAGCATCGGCCAGAGATACTGCACCCAGCCATAGATGAAGAGGATCACCGACAGGGCGGCGATGTTGGTGCGGCTCAGCGGCAGCAGGATGTCGCGGAAGAACTTCATCGCTCCCGCCCCGTCGACCCGGGCCGCCTCCATCAGCTCGTCCGGGATGGTCAGGAAGAACTGGCGGAACAGGAAGGTCGCCGTTGCCGAGGCGATCAGCGGCAGGGTCAGACCGGCATAGGAGTTCAGCAGGCCGAGATTGGCCACCACGGCGAAGGTGGGGATGATGCGCACCTCCACCGGCAGCATCAGCGTCACGAAGATCAGCCAGAAGGCCAGCGTCCGGAGCGGGAAGCGAAAGTAGACGATGGCGAAGGCGGAGGTGATCGAGATGACGATCTTGCCGACGGTGATGATGATGGCCATCAGCGTGGAGTTGGCGAGCATCAGGCCGAGCGGCGGGGCGCCAGAGGTCGACATGCCGGTGGTCAGCATCTCGGTGTAGTTGGCAACCATATTGTCGCCGGGCAGCAACGGCATCACGCCGCGGAGGAAAGTGTTGGGCGCCTGAGTCGAGGCAATGAAGGCGATGTAGACCGGAAAGGCCACGATCGCGACGCCGATGATCAGCACGAGGTGAGTGAGGACGTTCAGCCAGGGACGGTTTTGAACCATGTCAGTAGGCCACCCGCCGTTCGACGAACCGGAACTGCACAAAGACCAGCGCCAGAACGATCACCATCAGGATTACCGACTGCGCCGAGGAGGAGCCGATGTTGAGGCCGAGGAACCCGTCGGCATAGACCTTGTAGACCAGGATGTTGGTCGCCTGGCTCGGCCCACCCTGGGTGGTGGCATCGATGATGCCGAAGGTATCGAACATGGCATAGTTGATGTTGATGATGAGGAGGAAGAACGTCGTCGGCGACAACAGCGGGAAGACGATGGTCCAGAAGCGCTTGAACGGGCCGGCACCGTCGATGGCGGCGGCCTCGTTGAGCGACTGCGGTATGGACTGCAGGCCGGCGACAAAGAACAGGAAGTTGTAGGAGATCTGCTTCCATGCAGCGGCGACGACGACGAGGATCATGGCGTCAGTGCCGTCGACCCGATGGTTCCACTCGATCCCCATCTGACGCAGTGCGTAGGCCAGAATGCCGATCGAGGGATTGAAGATGAACCACCACAGAATACCCGCGACGACCGGCGCAACCGCATAGGGCCAGACCAGCAGCGTGGTGTAAAAGCGCCCGGAGCGGATCAGCCGATTGACCGCCACCGCCATCAGCAGCGACAGCCCCATCGACAGCGCGGTAACGCTGACGGCGAAGACCAGGGTGGCCTGGAAGGAATTGAGGTAGTTCGGATCGGAAAACAGCCGCTGGTAGTTCTGGAACCACACGAAACTGGTGCGCATGCCGAACGGGTCTTCCCGCTCGAAGCTCGACTTGATCGCCTGGGCCGCGGGCCACAGGAAGAACACGAAGGTGATGATGAGCTGCGGCGCGACCAGCAGGTACGGCAGTACCTTGTTGGGAAAAGTTGTTCGCTTGGATTGCATGAAGAGCCCCGGCAGGCAGAAAACGGGGGCGCCGGAGCACCCCCGACAAAGATCAATCAGCCGTTGGCTGCCTGGAACTCACGCAGCAGGTCGTTGCCACGCTGCACCAGCGAGTCGAGCGCTTCCTGACCGGTCTTGGCACCCGACAGCACCTGCTCGAACTCCTCATCGATGATGGCGCGGACCTGGGTGTAGTTGCCGAAGCGCAGGCCCTTGGAGTTCTCGTTGGGCTCGACGCGGGTCAGCTGCTCGATCGAGACGTCCGAACCCGGGTTCTGCTCGTAGTAGCCCTGTTCCTGGCCCAGTTCGTAGGCAGCGTTGGTGATCGGCAGGTAGCCCGTGCCCTGGTGCCAGTCAGCCTGGACTTCAGGCTGGCTCAGATACTCGAAGAATGCGGCGACGCCCGGGTATTCAGCGTCGGGACGGCCCTGCAGCACCCAGAGGGTTGCACCACCGATGATCGAGTTCATCGGCGGATCGACCACATCGCTGTAGTAGGGGAGCGGGGCAAAGCCCACTTCGAACTCGGCGTTGGCGATCACCGCAGCGCGGCCGGCCGAGGAGTTCATGAAGATCGCGCATTCACCCGACAGGAATGCCGGCTGCGCATCGGGGCCACCCTCCGGACCACCATAGCGGAACAGGCCTTCATCCTGCCAGCGCTTCAGGTTGTCCCAATGACGAGCCAGATGCTCGTTGTTCATGGTGAACTCGGTATCGAGCCCGCCGAAGCCGTTTTCGAGCGAGGCGTACTGCAGGTTGTGCAGGGCCGAGAAGTTCTCGGTGTGAATCCAGGAGATCCAGGCCGTGGTAAACGCGCAGTCCGAGGCACCAGATTCCTTGATCTGATTGAAGGCTGCTTCCATCTCTTCCCAGGTGGACGGCGGATCGTTCGGATCGAGCCCGGCTTCCTCGAAGATGTCCTTGTTGTAGTACATGATCGGGGTCGAGGAGTTGAAGGGCAGAGACAGGATGTTGCCCTGCGGGTCGGAATAGTAGCCGACAACCGGTGCGATGAAGATCGAGGGATCCCAGGCCTTGCCCTGGTCGGTCATCAGCTGGTGGACCGGATAGACGGCGCCCTGGGCTGCCATCATGGTGCCGGTTCCGACTTCATAGACCTGCACGATAGCGGGCTGTTCGTTGGCGCGGAAGGCAGCGATGGCGGCGGTCAGCGTCTCGCCATAGTTACCCTTGTAGAC
>JAEZFJ010000082.1 GCA_023437755.1 Pseudomonadota bacterium | reverse complement strand
GCTTGAGCCGGACGAGCGAACCATCGGCGAAGGCGGATGATACCGCCTCCACGAATTCGTCTATGCGTGCGGCGGTCAATGCCGTTACTTGGTGGTAAGAAAGCGCAGCTTCGGCCAGTCCTGCTTGGCGCGATCGGCCCACCATTGGTTCTGCGCGAGGTACACCGGGGCGCCGTTGCGGTCCTCGGCAATGTTCATCTTCTGGGCGGCGATGAAGCGCTTGAGCTCTTCCGGCTCGTCGCTCTCAATCCAGCGCGCAACCTCGAAGCCTATGCTCTCGAAGCCGATCGGTACGCCGTATTCCTTGGCGACGCGGGAGCTCAGCACTTCGAGCTGCAACTGGCCGACGACGCCGACGATCCAGTCGGCACCGACCACGCGGCGGAATACCTGGGTCACGCCCTCCTCCGACAGGTCGGTCAGAGCCTTGGCCATCTGCTTGCTCTTCATGTGATCGGTCAGGCGAACACGGCGGATGATCTCGGGCGCGAAGTTCGGAATACCGGTGACGTTGACGGCAGCACCTTCGGTCAGCGTGTCGCCCACCGACAACGTCCCGTGATTGGGAATGCCGACGATGTCACCCGCCACCGCTTCCTCGGCCAGCTCACGGTTGTTGCCGAAGAAGAACATCGGGTTGGACACCGCCATGTCCTTGCCGGAGCGGACGTTCTTGAGGCGCATGCCACGTTCGAACTTGCCGGAGCACAGGCGGACGAAGGCAATGCGGTCGCGGTGGTTTGCGTCCATGTTCGGCTGCACCTTGAACACGAAACCGGTGACCTTGCGATCGGAAGGATCAATGGGCGTGGGCAGGGCCGGCGGGGGCCGCGGGTCCGGACCCCAGTCGCCGAGGGTACGGAGGAGTTCGGCCACCGACACGCCCTTGAGGGCGGAGCCGAACAACACCGGGCTGAGGTGGCCCTTGTGGAAGGTGTCGAGATCGAACGCCGGGAGCATGGCCTGCGCCATTTCCAGGGTTTCAAGAGCGGTCATGAACACCGGGTTCTCGACAAGGTCGTCGATCTCGAGCAGGTCCTCGAGCTGGTCGTACTCGGCCAGTGTCTTGCCCTGCGGGCTGACGACGCGCTTCTCGATGAGGTCGATATAACCGCCAAAATCGACGCCCTGCCCCACCGGCCACAGCACGGGCGTGAGATCGAGCGCCAGCTTGTCCTGGATCTCGTCGATCAGCTCGAGAGGCGACAGGCCCTCGCGATCGATCTTGTTGATAAAGGTGATGATCGGGATGTCGCGCAGGCGACAGACCTCGAACAGCTTCAGCGTCTGGGACTCGATGCCCTTGGCGGCGTCGATCACCATGATGGCGGCATCGACGGCAGTCAGCGTGCGGTAGGTGTCTTCGGAGAAGTCGGAGTGGCCCGGCGTGTCGAGCAAGTTGAGCGTCAGCCCGTCATACTCGAAGGTCATCACCGAGGAGGTGATGGAGATGCCGCGCTGCTGCTCCATTTCCATCCAGTCCGAACGGGTGGAGCGCTGCCCTGCCTTGCCGCGCACGGCACCAGCCGACTGGATGGCGCCGGCAGCGGCAAGCAGCCGCTCGGTCAGCGTCGTCTTGCCGGCGTCCGGGTGCGAGATGATCGCAAAGGTTCGCCGGGTGCGGAACGGTTCAAGAGCGGCACGAGGCGACGCCTCGGCGGAAGTAGCAAGCGACATGGAATCTGCTGAGGTTGTGGCCGCTCGGGCAAGCGGCACGCGTCATGGCCATATATGGGCGCTCTATAAGCTGCGACAACGGCCATGGTCAAACCGGCCGGAGGGCCCGCTGGGTTCAGGAGCCGCTCATATGCAGGCTGTAAACATGGATATGGGTGCGGTCCGCGGTGACCTCCACCGGAACCTGTCGCGTTCAACCCGCTGTGGGAGCTGGCAGTTCCGGCGTTCAGGCCGGCTCGTTGCTGAGCATGTCGGCGATAAAGGCGCGGACCTCTTCCACCGCAATGGAGAGGTCGGCGAGTTGCTCCGGCTGGAGGGCGCGGCCGTCACGCATGTCGGCTTCGGCGGCTGCAACAAGGTCGACGATTGTCCAGGCGCCGACGCCGGTGGCGGCGCTACGCATGGAATGGAGCGCCAGCGTCAGCTCGTCGAGACTGGCCGCCTGCCCCACCCGCTGGTGGTAAGCGGCGATGGTGGTGTCGAAGAGCCTGAGGATTTCGTATTCGAGGTGCTCGTCTCCCAAGCACTGCTTGGCCAGGTGCACGAGGTCGACTGGCCGGGCATCCCGACGCAGTTGAACCTGATCCAGTTTCTCGGCGGCGGATGATGTGGAACGCATGACAAGCCTCGAACCGGCGACTACGCGCCACCAGTGGGCATGCCGCTCCCCCTCACGCTAGCGGGCAGCCGTGAACAGCCCCTTAAGCCACATCTTCGCCTTGGTTGGCCGATTGTGATGGCAGGACTTCCCCAGGGAAAATTAACCCTTGAGTAAGAAAACGTTCGGTTTGCTTAAAATTGAATGTAAGGATGCGATCTGAGCCAGCGCGCGGCGGCGAGGGTTGCAGGACGATGCGGGGCATTTGCATCGAATTGCCTATTGTTGATGGGGCTCCCCGCAAGGGGTGCCGTGTCACACCAACGCCTCAAGTCCGCCCAGCACAAGAGCCGACGCGAGAGTTGTAAAGAGTATGGCGAAGAACCCGACCCCCACGAACGATCCCGCCGCGCTGGCATTTTCCGCCGTCGAGGACGCCCTCAAGGACTCGGTGTTCAGCATCGAACCGAGCCCGTCGCAGAACGAGAAGCGGCCGGCCGAGCCCACACGTTCCGAGCGGTTGCGCGCCGCCGACAAGATCGCCCAGCAGGCCGGCGTCGTCGCCAATGACGACCGCTTCCCCACCTCGCGCATTCTCTACAATCTGCAGAGCCGGTCGTCCGCCACTCCGACCTGGATCGCGCTCGGCCTGTCGATCCTCTGGCTGCTGGTGTCCGGCGCTGGCGCCTATATGCGCTACGGCAGCGAACTGGCCAATCTCGGCCAGTTCATGGGCACCATCGACTTCATTGCGTTGATCGCCATCATGTTCCTGCCGGTGGCGGCATTCTTCGCCGTCGCGACGCTGTTCCGCCGCGCGCAGGACCTGCGCAACGCTGCCTCATCCATCACCCAGGCCGCCATTCGCCTTGCAGAGCCCGAAGTCACGGCTGCCGACAAGGTGGCTTCGGTCGGCCAGGCGGTGCGCCGCGAGGTCAACGCCCTCGGCGATGGGCTCGAACGCGCCCTCTCCCGCGCAGGCGAACTCGAGGTGATGATCCACAACGAGGTCACCGCACTCGAACGCAGCTATTCGGACAATGAATCGCGAATGCGCGCGCTGATCGCGGAGCTTGCGAACCAGCGCGAAAGCGTGCTCACCAACACCGAGCGCGTGCGCGAAGCCATCACCGAGAGCCACACGGGCCTGGTGTTCGATCTCGACATGATCAGCCAGCGCATCGCCGGCACCATCGTAGAGAGCGGCGGCAACCTGACGCGCGCGCTCGAAACCGCCGGCAACACTTTGACGGGTGCGTTCTCGGAACGCACCCACGCCTTTGTTAAACTGGTCGACAACCGCACCAGCGACGTCGTTTCGGCGCTGGACGAGAGCACCACCCGCCTGGCACTCACCTTCGGCGACCACACCGCGGTGCTGTCGCAGACACTGGACGAGAGCGCCGGCCGCGTCACCAGCGACGTCGAAGCGCGCATGCGCGCCCTCACCGACGCGCTGGATACACAGGCCAGCACCATCACCGGAGCCATCGACGATCGGGCTCGCCGCATCGAAGAGCAGACGATGGCGATGTCGGGCAATTTCGAGCAGCGCACCGCTGCCTTTGCCGGCCTGCTCGACAGCACGACCGGCCAGTTGACGCACGCGCTCGACGAGCGCACCGCGACCATTGCGAGCCTGCTCACCGAAGGTGGCGGCTCTCTGCTGGAGCAGTTGCGTCAGCGCGGCGAGGAAGTCACCGGCGGGCTCGATCGCATTGGCCAGCGCCTTGTCGATGATATCTCGACGCGCTCGCGCGATGCCGAGATGCTGCTTGGTACCTTTGGCCGCCAGCTCGATGAATCGGTGTCGATCCAGCTCAATGCCCTCGACAGCCGCCTGCAGTCGGCAGTGATCGAGATCAACGGTGCACTGGACGACACGTCCGAGCGCGCTCGCATCACCCTGTCCTCGGCCGGACAGGATGCGTTGTCGCAGTTCGACGCTCGTCTCAACGAGATCGCCAACATTCTCGACACCCGCCTCCACACCCTGGATGGCGTGATCGGTGACAAGGGCGACCAACTGGTGCAGCGGCTCGAGGAACAGGGCACGACCTTCGCTGCCCGCGCCAACGTGCTCGAGATGGCCCTGAACCAGGAATCCGGCCGCTTCGACGACATCCTCGGCCAGCGCACCCGCGAAATGAGCGACGTGCTCGCCTCCCGCACCCAGAGCGTCAGCGACAACCTCGCCAATCGCTCGCGGGAACTGGCTGCCTCGCTCGAGAGCCACACCAGCCTGATCGACGAGACCCTCGACAATCGCACCCGCGCCCTCGACGAGTTGCTCACCGGCCGCGCCGGCGAACTGGCCGACACGCTCTCCTCGCGCAGCAACGAAATGGCAGGTACCCTCGCCCTGCGCACGGGTGAAATCTCCGATACCCTCGCCCTGCACACGGGTGAAATCTCCGAGACCCTCGCCCTGCGCGCGGGTGAGATTTCTGAAACGCTTGCCCTGCGCACCGGCGAAATCTCCAACACTCTTTCCGCCCGCAGCAGCGAAATCTCCGAGACGCTGGCAGCACGCACGGGCGAGATGTCCGAGACCCTCGCTGCACGCGCCGGGGAGATCACCCAGGCCATCGCCGAACGCACCGGCGAACTGGACCAGACGCTGCAGCTCCGCAGCCGCTACATGAACGAGGCCATCCGCGTTCGCAGCCAGGAACTGGGCGAGGCGCTGGCCACCGGCACCGAAGCGTTCGACCAGGCGCTCGCCGGCCGCACCCAGCGGCTGACGGAGACGCTGGCCGAGCGGACCACTGCAATGTCCCTCGAACTCGAGACGCGCACCGGCGACCTGACGCACCAGATCGACGAGCGTACCGGTCGGCTGCATGAGGAACTCGGTGCACGCGCTGGCGAACTGCGCGAGGCGCTGGACGGCGGCACGCAGCAGCTGGCACAGACCGTCGGCAACCGCACCCACCAGCTGTCCGAGGCGCTCAATGCCCGCACGCAGGCGCTCAGCGACACCCTTGCCACCCACACCTCCTCGCTCGGCGAGACGCTGGGACTGCGGACAGCCGAACTGGCCGACACCATCGTCCAGCAGGGCGACGAGGCCCGCCATCGCATCGAGACCTCGCTGCGCGGCGTGACCGACACCATGAACGAGCGCGTCGATGCGATGTCGTCGCTGATCACCGAGAAGATGAGCGAGGTGAACGGCAATTTCGGCGCCAATGTCGAGACCGCGCTGGTGCGCATCTCGGATGCCGAGCAGGGCATCACCGAGCGCATTGAGTCCGCGAGCAGCACCGTCGGCGAGAGCGCCCGTCGCGCTGCGGACCTCATCGAAGCCGGTGTAAACTCTGCTCGCAAGGCGATCACCGACATGGTGGACCAGCGCCTGGGCACCCTGCCCGCGGCCATCACCGCCCGCGCCGATATCACGGCGGAACGCCTTGCGGCGCTCAATGCTTCGATCAACACCTCGATCACCCAGTCGATGGCCGATCTCGAAGCCGGCGCCGACCGGATCGAGGAAACCATCGCTACCCGCATCACCGCGGCGACGCAGAACATCTCGACCGACATCGTCGACACCGCCAACCGCATGGACAGCGCGGTGCGGACCGCGCTCGAGCAGATCCGGATCGCTGCAACCGATATCGACGATCTGCTGTCGGTAAAGGCCGTCACGGCTGTGGACACCATCGAAACGCGCCTGACCGACATCAACCGGTCGGTCGAGCAGCAGACCAACGCGTTCGCCGCCCTGGTCAGCGAGAAGTCGGATCAGTTGCAGGGCGCCCTCAGCACCCATGGCAATCTGCTGCGCGACGCGCTGAGCGAGAATGCTCGCGAGGCCGAAGCCATCATGGCCGTGTCGACCTCGCGTATCCTCAGCGACGTCACGGCCGCTCTGGGCAAGCTCAACGACTCCAACCTGCTGCTGCAGCGGGTGCTGGATGCTTCCACCGCCAATCTCGCGAACCTCGAGACCAGCGTGGCCCAGCAGACCTCCAGCTACTCGAACACGGTGCGCGATGCCATCGGGCAGACCGAGCAGGCCGGTGCGCTGGTCAGCCAGCACGTGGGCGCACTGCAGTCCACGATCCGTTCCATGGTGGACGAGTTCTCGGGCGTCCTCGGCAAGCTGGACGCCGAAGCGCAGAGCATGATGCAGGCCTCGGATTCGCTGGCCCAGACCAGCGGGCAGGCGCTCGAGACGCTGGAAGACCGTCGCGGCGCCATGGATGCGCTGGCACAGAGCTTCGCTTCCCGTGCCGACGACATCGACAACCGCATGCGCATGTTCGCCCAGTCGATCGCGGACACCGTCAACGACACCGAGCGCCGCCTGATCAATGCCCGTCGCGCCATGGACGAGGCTCTGCAGGCGACCACCGGCACCGTTGTGGAGACGCTGGACCGCACCACGGGCACGATCACCGAGGCCATCCAGTCATCGACCTCGGACGTCAACGACGCGCTCTATGCCACCAATGAGCGTTCCACCCAGACGCTCAGCAGCAACGTTGCCCAGGTCGACAGCGCCGTGCAGCGTGCCGCCGAGGCCGCCGCTGCCTCCCTCAACCAGACCGCCTCGTCCGTGCGCCTGGCGCTCAGCGACCAGACCCGCCAGGTCAACGACGCGCTCGAGCAGAATGCCGAGAAGGTCAGCGACGTGCTGGCATCGACGGCCGGCAACGTCACCGACGTGCTCACCTCGACCACCAGCACGCTGGCCGACACGATCAACGACAGCACCATGTCGGTTCGCACCGCCATCTCGTCCAACACCGGACAGCTGCGCCAGGCCATCGACCAGTCGACCGGCACCTTCCGCCAGGCGCTGGACGAAACCGCCGCAGATGTGGGTAACCGCCTCGGCGACTTCCGCTCCACGGCCGATGAAGAGGGCCGCCGCGCCAACACCGCCCTGCAGCAGGCACAGCAGCAGATGGTGGTGGAGATGCAGCGGGCGATGGAGGAGGCCACCCAGCGCTTCGCCGACACCGCCCGCGCCATGCGCGAGACGGCACGCGAGGTCGGTCACGAGCTCGAGGCCACCCGCGCCGAGCTTACGCGCGGCATCAACGAACTGCCGGAAGAAACCCGCGCCAGCGCCGCCGCCATGCGTCGCGTCGTGGCCGAGCAGATCGAGGCGCTGAGCGAGCTCAACGCCATCGTCCGCAGCCAGCCGACCACGCACGACGTGAACGACCGCAGGCCGCCCCAGCGCCCTGCCCTGCGCAGCGAACCGCGCCAGCCCGAACCCGTGCGCGAGAGCTACCGGCCCGAGCCTGCCCGCCAGACCCTGGTCGACCCCATCCGTCCGTTGGAGCGCCCGGCTCAGCCGCAGCCCGTCGTGGCCGAACCCGCGCCGGTTGCCGAGCCGATTCGTCAGCCGGAGCCGGTCCAGCAGGCCGAGCCTGTCCGCCAGCCCGAGCCGCGCCCCGCGCCCGCCGCCGAACCCGCTCCCGCGGCTACCGATGGCACCGGGGGATGGCTGCGCGACGTGCTGCGCAACGCCACTGCCAAACAGCAGGGCAGCCAGTCGGCGCAGCAGCCGCAGGGCCTGTCAGGGCTGACTGAGGAGATTGCCCGCGCGATCGACAACACCGCGCTGGCCGACGCCTGGACCCGCTACCAGGCGGGCGAGTCGAACGTGTTCTCGCGTCGCATCTATACGCTGTCCGGCCAGGGCACCTATGACGAGGTGCGCCGCCGCATGCAGCGCGAGCCCGAGTTCACCCGCACCGCCCAGGCCTATATGGGCGAGTTCGAGCAGTTGCTGAAGCGGGCTGCTGCCGGTCCGCGCCCGGCGGCGGAGACCCGCGAGTACCTGCTCTCGGATCGCGGCAAGGTCTACACCATGCTGGCCCATGCCAGCGGCCGCCTCACCTGAGCGGCATCAGATGGATGAAAACGGCCCCGGAGTGATCCGGGGCCGCTTCTTTTCCGGTCTAGCGGCCGGCCCTGCCTTCCAGGATGGCCTTCAGCGTCTGCAGGTCCACATGCCGCACTGGGCCGCCGGGCTGGGCAACGGCTTTGAGCGCGACGGTGACGACTGGGTGTTCCGCGACCCCGGCTGCAATCCAGCTCGGGGCCAGTTCACGCTGCCGAACCCGTACGGTGTGCCACGGGCGCTCGATGCTGATGGAATGGTGGAACTGCGCAGGGTCGGCATGTCTGGCTCCGCTAGCGCGCTCGACCATGTGGTTTGGAGCGCCAGGGTGGCGAACACCGGCAACCCGGTGATGACCCGATCTGCTTAGGAGTATGCCGCCGTGGTGCACGTTCCGGAGTCTGGATCTTGGCGAATTACTGCGCATCCTTGGGCGGGCGCAGCCGCAGCGAGAGCACCACGCAGCCAACCGCCAGCAGCGCCGTGACGGTGGAATAGAAGAACGCCGCTGAGCCGAAGAACTCGACGAGGACGCCGAACACGATCAGCGCCAGCATGGAAGCTCCCATGTTGAGCATGTTGGCAAAGCCCTGCGCCTCGGCGGCATTGGCCTCGTTGGTCCAGTTGGCAATGAAGTGCACAGTGCCGAAATAGCCCATGCCGAAGCTGAAGGCGTGCAGCAGTTGGGTGAAGAAGAGCACCCAGACGGGCGGGTTGAACGCCATGATGGTGAAGCGGACGAGACCGGCGAGCGCTGCCACCAGGATCATGTTGCGCGCCGTCACCCGGCCGCCGAAGCGCCGCCAGGCGAACATCAGCACCGCCTCGCCAACCGCAGCCACACCGAGCAAGGGACCGATATAGTAGTTGGGCACGCCATTCTCGTGCCAAAGCAGCGCGCCGAAGCCGCCGATCAGGGCGTTGCTGGAGTTGACCAGCGAAAAGGCCAGCAGCGGCAGCACGAACCAGAGCTTGAGTGAATCCTTGAGCCGGCTCGGCTGCGGCGCGCTTTCCGGCGCTACCGTTGCCAGCGTCAGATGCGGCGCCGGTGCCCGGAAGCGAGGCAGGAGGAAGGCGAGCGCAGCGCGGATGATGACCATTGCGACATAGAGGGTCACAAAAACGGAGGACCCGAGCACGTTCAGCAACAGGCCAAGACCACCGGCTGCGAAGACGTAGCCGACAGTGGCCCAGGCGCGAACCACGCCGAAGTCCGTGCCGTTGCGCCGGGTCATGCGGACACAGGCTGCGTCGATCACGGGGGCGACGAGCCCATTGGTGGTGCCGCAGAGGGCCCAGATCAGCAGAATGCCCCAGAACTCAGAGACGAAGTAGAGCGGCAGCGGCGCCAGCGCGGACAGGGCCGAAATGACGATCAGCGCCGTACGCCAGTCATCGGCCTTGTCGGCGACACGGCCCACGACGATGTTGAGCAGCAACAGGCAAAAGGTCGGCAGAGCGTTGATGATGCCGATCTGGTCCGCGGGGATGCCGTGCTTGCTCAGCCAGATGCCGAGAAACACCGAGGCAACGCCACCGGGCACATAGACCATGAACTGAAAGATGGAGGCGCGCGCCTCGGGCGTGGCCCAGCGC
>JAEZFJ010000483.1 GCA_023437755.1 Pseudomonadota bacterium | reverse complement strand
ACCGAGATCACGTCCTCGGGCGAGGAGCCCCAGGACACGATCGGCGGCAGGCTGCTGGCATCGAGCACCACAACCTTGTCGAAATGCGCACCCTCGTCGGTATAGAGGGTCTTCCAATAATCGAGCGCCATGTCCCAGGCCTTGCCTTTGGGCGCGCGGGGACGGTCCTTCACATAAGCGAAGGTTGTTTCGTCCGGGGCGATCAGGCCGGCACGGGCGCCGCCTTCGATGGTCATGTTGCAGACCGTCATGCGGCCTTCCATCGACAGCGAGCGAATGGCTTCGCCGGCAAACTCGATAACGTGGCCATTGCCACCGGCGGTGCCGGTCTCACCAATGATGGCGAGGATGATGTCCTTGGCGGTGACGCCGGCCGGCAACTGGCCGTCGACGCGCACCAGCATGTTCTTGGCCTTCTGCTGCTTCAGCGTCTGCGTGGCCAGCACGTGCTCGACTTCCGAGGTGCCGATACCGTGCGCCAGGGCGCCGAACGCACCATGTGTCGAGGTGTGGGAGTCACCACACACGATTGTCATGCCGGGCAGGGTAAAGCCCTGCTCGGGGCCGACGATGTGCACGATCCCCTGCCGCCGGTCGAAGGGGTCATAGTATTCGATCCCGAAATCGCGGGTGTTTTCCTCGAGCGCGGCGATCTGCACGGCGCTTTCCGGATCCGGGTTGGGCAGCGAGCGGTCCGAGGTCGGGACATTGTGGTCGGCGACGGCCAGGGTGCGCTCCGGGTGGCGCACCTTGCGGCCATTCATCCGCAGCCCCTCGAAGGCCTGCGGACTCGTCACTTCGTGGACGAGGTGCCGATCGATATAGAGGAGGGAGGTCCCATCCTCGTTGTTCTGCACCAGGTGGTCGTCCCAGATCTTGTCGTAAAGCGTGCGCGGATTGGCCATTACCGAAGTCCAGCAAAGAGTTTGAAGTCGTTCTAAGCCTCAGCCCCGTGGCGGTCAAGCACAAGCGTACTCACGGGTACGGTATCGCGCAGCGCAGCACCGTGAACCAGGGGGGCAAGTGTTTAGGCTTCGGTTTAACGGGATCAAAACGGCTCAAGGCTAGCGTGTCCGCAGGGCCGGTGCGGCCCGATAGTTGGAACGGAACTGGTTTTGCCGTCACTTTGGCGCCTTGTCCTGTCGCTTGCAGGCCTGATGGGCGCTCGCCTGTCAGGCGCGGCGTTCGGGTTCCTCAGCCAGGTGGTACTTGCCCGCACCTTTCTGCCACACGACGTCGGCACCGTCTTTCTCGGCATGAGCCTCACGGCTTTCGTCAGCCTGCTCATCACCGGCGGCTACCATTCCATCGCGCTGACCTATCTGGCGCGCTTCCAGGCCTTCGGCCGCAACCGCCTCGTAGGTGCCTTTCTCACCGCAGCCCGGCGCGACATGTATGCGCTTGCCGGCCTGTTCCTGCTCCTTGCACCGGCGGCATTCGTCCTGCCCCTCGATGAGGGCATGGCCAAAGCCGTGCTCTACGGCGTCCTCGCCGCCATCCCCGTTGCTGTTATCCGTCTCAACAACAGCGCCGCCAACGCTCAGCGGCGTTTCGCTTTGTCTTACATGCCCGATTTCGTCGTGCGACCCGGATTGCTGCTGGCGTTCCTGATGGTGATGATCTTGTTCGGCCTGCCCCGCTCGATCGACGCGGTCCTGATCGCGACGGTGGTGATTGCGGTGCTGGTCGCCGTTGGCCAGGCGATCATCATGGGCTCCGACAATGCCTTCAGGCGGCAGAATGGGGGAGCTCCGCAGCGCGATCTGCGTGAGTTTTATCGGCGCCGCGCTGCCGCAATGCTGATGGTCACCATTGTAGCGGGCGCGACAGCGGATCTGGTGGTGCTGCTTGGCGGCTTGTTCCTGCCACCAGATCAGGTGGCGGTCCTCGGTGTCGCGATACGGGTTGCCGCCCTGGTGGGGTTTTTCAGTACGGCGTCGCAACAATTCGCGCTGCGCGATCTCGCAACCTCGATGGCGACCAACCGGGCGGCAACGAGTGGCATTCTATGGCGCACCAATCTACTCGCCTTGGCAACCATGCTCGGCACGACCGCGCTGGCAATTGTTTTCGGCCAGGTGGTGCTGGCGCTGTTCGGACCGGAATATGTGGCTGGCTACTGGCCGCTGGTGATCTTCCTGTTCAGCCAATCCGTGCGAGTCATGGGCGGAATGAACGCTCATTTGCTCTCGTTGGGAGGTCATCAGGTGCGCAGTGCCCGCCTGTGCCTGATGGCCGTAGTGGTACTTGTGGTGCTCGCGGCAGTGTTGACCCCGGCCTGGGGCCTAGTGGGTATCGCCTCGGCCCTGCTGGTCGCCGAAATCTTCTGGGCAGTCAGTCTTGGTATGCTGACGCAGCGGCTCGAGGGACGCAGAGGCGACATCTTTCAGGGGCTTACCACTCACCGAATCTTCACTGCGGTTCGATAAGCTGCTGGTGTGCCGATAGCGCCGGTGCAGAGCTTCCGCTATGGAGACACGGCCTTCGGATAACCCTTCCCATGAACCGCGACGCGCCCAAGTCCAGAACCGCATTGCCGGCAGGCGCCATCGTGCTTGGCGGGTCCTATGGTGCACTGGCGGTGGCGCGGAGTCTGGGACGGCAGGGCCTGGGCGTAGCCTATCTGACCCGCACCGACACGGTCGCTCAATACTCGAAATACGTGCGCCACCACATTCCCTGGAACGGGCCGGGCGCGCCGAACGCGCTGCAGCAGCTACTCGCTGTTGCCAATGAGCTGCGGCTCGAGGGCTGGGTTCTGCTGCCAGCCAGTGACCATGACGTCCAGTTCGTGACCCAGAACTACGATGTGCTCAGTCAGCGCTTCGCGCTGGCGACGATGCCTTGGTCCGAACTCGAGCAGCTCAACGACAAAGGGCAGCTGTACCAGCTTGCCGAACAGCTGGGGATGGGCTTTCCGGAAGTGTTCTGGGATGGCAAAACGCAGCGCGCTCAACCCGACGAGGTGCGTTTGCCAGCGGTGATCAAGCCGACATCGACGGAAAGGGTGAACCCCCTCACCAAGGCGAAGGCCTGGAAAGCAGAAACATCCGGCGACTACCGGCAGAAGTTTGAGCTGGCGACTCAGTATATGGATCCTGCGGAAGTGGTGGTGCAGGAGCTGATTCCCGGCGATGGCGCCACGCAGTACTCGTATGCGGGGCTGTGGGACCACGGGCGCGAACTCTGCGGACTTACTGCGCGCCGGGCGCGGCAATATCCGGCTGAGTTCGGCACCAGCCCGTTCGTCGAGGCGGTCGCGCTGCCCGAGGTGCAACGGGAGAGCTGCAAGCTTCTCGAGGCCGTCCGGTACCATGGCCTGGTGGAGGTCGAATTCAAGCATGACCGGCGCGATGACAGGTTGAAGCTGCTCGACGTCAACACTCGGGTCTGGGCATGGATCGGCCTGGGTGCAGCGGCAGGGCTGGATTTTCCGATGCTGGCGGTCGCTCTCGCCAGCGGCGTATTCCCGGCGCGATCGAGCCGATCTACGGCGCCAGCTGGGTTCACCCCATTCCCAATGCCGCCTCACTGCTTACCAGCCTGATGAGTAGCGGGCGGCTCGGCTATGCTGGCCGACGGTCGCTGCAAAGCGGGTCGGTGTCATCGATCTATGCTGCGGACGACTGGTGGCCGGCACTTGTTGAACTGCCGGTGCAGTTCAGCAGGCGCCTGAAAGGACTGTTCCGCCGCGGCTAGTGCCGGAAGTGGCGCATGCCCGTCAGGACCATGGCGATGCCGGCTGTATCTGCCGCCTCAATGACCTTGGCATCGTTCACCGATCCGCCCGGCTGGATCACGGCGGTGGCGCCCGCAGCGACCAGCGCCTCCAGCCCGTCGGGGAAGGGGAAGAAGGCGTCGGAGGCAGCGACGGAACCTTGCGTCAGTGCCTCTTCGAGACCTGCAGCCTTGGCCGCGTCGAGGGACTTGCGGTGGCCGGTCAGCGACGAGTCGACCCGGCTCATCTGGCCCGCACCGATGCCGACGGTCGCGCCGTCCTTCACATAGACGATGGCATTAGACTTGACATGCTTGGCGACCTTGGCGGCGAGCCGCATGTCCGCCATCTCCTGCTCGGTGGGCTGGCGGTTGGTGACGACCTTGAGATCGCAATCATCGACATTGCGGTTGTCGCGGCCCTGGACAAGCAGGCCGCCGGCAACGGAGCGCACCGTCAGACCGTCCGCCTTCGGATCGGCGACGCCGCCGGTCAGCAGCAGGCGCAGGTTCTTCTTGGCGGCAATGATCTCCTGCGCCTGGGGCGTGGCTGACGGCGCAACGATCACTTCGGTGAACACCTTGACGATCTCGGCGGCCGTTGCGGCGTCGATCTCGCGATTGGTGGCGACAATGCCGCCGAACGCCGACACCGGATCGGTGCGCAGGGCCAGCCGGTAAGCGGTGGCCAGGTCAGCGGCCGTCGCCACGCCGCAGGGATTGGCGTGCTTGATGATGGCCACCGCGGCGACTTCGGCGGGATCGAACTCGGACACCAGCTCGAACGCGGCGTCGGTGTCGTTGATGTTGTTATAGCTCAGGGTCTTGCCCTGCACCTGGCTTGCGGTGGCAACGCCGGGGCGGTTCTCGCCGGTGGAGTAGAAGGCGGCCCACTGGTGCGGGTTCTCGCCGTAGCGCATCACCTCGCGCAGCGTACCGGCAAAGCTGCGATAGCCCACATCGGCGTAGTCGATCTCCCGCGCGAACCACGCGGAGATGGCGCTGTCGTAAGCGGCCGTGCGGGCATAAGCCTTAGCGGCGAGACGCTGGCGCAGGGCGTAGGGGACGCCACCGGCCTGCACGGCTTCAAGGACTTCGGCGTAGTCGGCCGGGTCGACGACCACCGTCACATAGCGGTGGTTCTTGGCGGCCGAGCGCACCATTGCCGGGCCGCCGATATCGATGTTTTCGATGATGTCGTCGTAGCCGGCGCCCGAGGCAACGGTCTTTTCAAACGGGTAGAGGTTGACGGCGACAAGATCGATGGGGCCGATATCGTGGGTGTCCATCGCCGCCTTGTGTTCGGCGTTGTCGCGAACCGAGAGCAGCCCACCATGCACCTTGGGGTGGAGCGTCTTGACCCGGCCGTCCATCATTTCGGGAAAGCCGGTGAGGTCGGAGATCTCGCGCACCGGCAATCCAGCGTCGCTGATAAGGCGATGGGTGCCGCCGGTCGAGACCAGTTCGGCGCCGGCTTCGCTGAGCCCCCGGGCGAACTCGGCCATGCCGGTTTTGTCGAAGACCGAAAGCAGGGCGCGGCCGACGCGGACAGTGTCGCTCATCTTACCAAGATCCATGTGTGTGCTGGTGGCGGCTCGCTAGCACGAAGATCGCGGCTCGCCAACCGCTCCGCTCATTGCTCCAGCGTGATGATCCAGGCGATCTCGGTGCCGCTGGCGACGGGCGCCTCGAGCACCAGTTGCCGCGTGCGATGGAAGCCCAGATAGGACGACTGGCGCACGCTTTCTTCGTCGCGCAGGGTCGCCCCTTCCCAGAGGAGGCTCCAGATCTGCCCGTTGGGCAGCACCAAGCGCGCAATAGCCTCACCGCGGCTCTGGCGGACCCTGGTGCCGGGACCGAGATGGAAGCGTACGGACAGCAGCCCCGTGCCACCATTGCCGCCGATCAAGCGATCCTGGCCGACCACGGTGGTGCCTTCCGACAAAAGGCTGATGCGACGCTCGATCTCGAACCCGGTGCGCCGGGCATAGCCGTCGGTGGTGATGGTCAGTGCATGCTCGGCGGGATCGAGGGTGATCCGGGCGCTGCCGGGAACGTCCTCGGCATCGATGGTGGGAGCCGAATGGGCAACGCCCTGGCGGAACAGGTCGCGGCTCTCGATGAGATCAGCCGGGGCAGGTCCGCAACTGCCGACAATGAGTTCGCTGCCGTGCGAGAGCTCGAAAGCAAGCGCGCCGGCGTGGATGTCGCGGCTGAAACCGGGCGGTGGAAGAAGCCCAGAGTCGGCGATCACGACGGTGTTGCCGTCGCGCAGGATGCCGTAGCCACCCAAGAGCTGGGATTTGTGCCGGGCCGCCGGGCCATGCGCCTGCACGGCGACGAGGACATCGTGGGGCAGTTGCCCGGCGCCGTTGAAGTAGGCCGGCTCACCGGTGGACAGGGTCAGTGCATCAAGGGACTCGTGCATGCGGTCGATCTGGGCGCCGAGCTCATTGGCGGCTTCGGTTTTTGCCGAGGCAGCGAGGGGCCGGATGCTGGCGAGTTCGACCAGGAGCTGCAGGTGCAGACGGGGGTTGCGCGACAGGTGCAGCCCACCCGGATCGAGCTGGCCAGCCAGAATGGCGTTAAGGGCTTCGACCCGGGTCGCGAGATCGGTGGATTCGCTCTGATCGCAGAAGGCGGCGCCAACCAGGGCGATGGCGGCGAGCAGGGCATCGGCCGGATCGCGGGCGAGGGGTGCGCGGAATTTCAGGCTCTGCACCTGGGTGCCGAGCACGCGCTGGATGGTGCGGGTCTGCTCTGCGGTGGCGTCTTCCAGCAGCAGCGCCAGGTGCCGCAGCCAATTGAGTACGCGCTGGGCGGTCAGCCCGACGGCCCAGCTGTCGCGATCAAACTGGCCCTCACGGCTGATCCAGTCGAGCACCAGAGTGCGGGCGAAGCGGCGGGATGCCGGATCGCGGACGTCGCGGAAATGGCGGAGCCAGGAAAAGCCATGCAGGTTCTGCCACCAGTCAGGATGGGCGTTGTCGAGGCTGAACGGAGAGGCGCCGCCGGTTTCGACCAGTTTGCTGGCGAGCAGGTAGCGGCCGGCCATCATGTCGCGAACGGTTTCGCTGTCCGCCGGGCGAATTTCGGGGATTTCGGCGGCGAAGGCATCGTCGCCGAGGCCGCGCCAGGTCCAGCGCATCACGGGCCAGGTGACCACGGCATCGGCGGCGCCAAGAGCGGCGCCGCGCAGGCGATCGGTCAGAGGGGGTGTCACCACACCTGCTCCCGCCCGGGCATGCAGATCGTCTGGGCCGCTCTGCCGCCAATATTCACGCTGTCCACCCTCGTCCGGTTGTCCGCCCCGGCTCGATATGTCGAATCTATGCCGAGCGCCCTCTCAAATGCTAGCGGCGGCGATAGCGCGCCACGAAGAAACCGTCGATTCCCCCAGGGATCATTCCCGGCAGGATGCGAACCGTGCCTTCAGGGGTCACCGCGTCGGCAAGTTCGGGCAGTTCTCCGGCACTGACGGGATCGACTGCCAGCATCTCCACTTCGGCCGCGATCCAGGCGGCCTGTTCCTCCCCTTCCGCCGGCACGAGCGAGCAGACGCAGTAGATAAGCGTTCCGCCCGGGGCGAGGCTCTGGACGGCATTCCTGAGCATCTGGCGCTGCAGCCTGACGCGGTTGGCGATGTCGCGATCGCTGCGGTGCCAGATCACCTCGGGATGGCGGCGGAACGTACCGGTGGCCGAGCACGGCGCGTCGAGCAGCACGCCGTCGAATGGTTCGGGCGGGCTGTGGGTGGTGGCGTCGGCGAGGATCGTTTCGGCCGTCATGCCGAGGCGCTTGAGGTTCTCCGAAAGACGCTCGAGCCTGGTGACATCGCTATCGAGGGCAGTGACGATGTGACCGGCCTTGACCAGTTGCGCGGTCTTGCCACCGGGGGCGGCACAGAGATCCAGGACCCGGCCCGGAGCAGAAG
>JAEZFJ010000447.1 GCA_023437755.1 Pseudomonadota bacterium | reverse complement strand
CCTTGAGGCTTTCGTCAGTTGCCTTCGGCTGCGACTGCGGCCTTGGCAGCTTCATAGAGTGCCGGCCCGTCGACCCCCAAAGCCTCCATGTCGGCAAACCACTGGTCGATGGTCGGCTGTGCAGCCTCCACCCAGCGGGCGGTTTCCGCTTCATCCAGCCGAATGATGTTGTTGTTCGCCTCAACCGCGATCTTGAGACCCACGGAGTCGCCCTCGTCCATCACCCGGCCAAACTGGCGCGACATCTCGAGGCCCGAATTGGCATCGATGACCGCCTTAAGGTCGTCGGGCAGGTTGTTGTAGCTGTCCTGGTTCATGATGAAACCAAAGGTCTGGCTGTAGAGGCCATGCTCCCCGGCGAAGCCGGTGTGATTGCTGACCAGTTCGGCGATCCGCAGCGAGGGCGTGACTTCCCACGGCGAGGTGGTCGCGTCGATGACCCCCTTGGAGAGCGCCTCGGTGGTCTGCGGCACCGGCATGCCGATGGGCTCGGCACCAAGCTGCGCCAGCATGTTGGAGATGATGCGCGAGCCGCCACGCACCTTCATGCCCTGCAGGTCGTCCAGCGAGTCGATCGGCTCCTTGGAGTGGAACAGCCCGGGGCCGTGCGTATGGAGGGCGATGACGTGCACGCCGGCGAACTCGTCGGCAGAGTTCTCCATCACATAATTGTAGAAGGCGGCCGAAGAATCCTTGCCATTGGTGATCAGGAACGGCAGTTCGAACACTTCCGACTTCGGGAAGCGCCCGGGCGTGTAGCCGAGCACCGTCCAGATGATATCGACCACGCCGTCCTTGGCCTGGTCATAGAGTTCCGGCGGCGCGCCACCGAGCTGCATGGCCGGATAGAGTTCGAACTTGATCCGCCCGTCGGACTCCTCGCTGACCTTGTTGGCCCACGGCTCGATCGCTTGGGCCGGGATGGTGGCCTGCGCCGCCAGGAACTGGTGAATGCGCAGGGTCACCTCCTGAGCAACCGCGGTGCCCGACATGGCGAGCGCTGCCAGCGCGCCCAAAACGAAATGCTTCATTCTCATCGTCTCCTCCCGTTATAGGCCCGTGGGCCTGATATCGTCCCGGGGCCTTTGTCGGGCGCCGGGGTGCGGCAAACCTAGTACAGCACCCACACCAGCCACAGGGTGATGGGCGGAAACATGACCAGAATGGCGGTACGGATGATATCGCTGGCCACGAATGGCATCACGCCACGATAGGTCGCGGACAACCGCGTGTCTGGCTCCATGGAGTTGATGATGAACAGGTTCATCCCAACCGGCGGGGTGATGAGCCCGACCTCCACAACGATCAGCACCAGGATACCGAACCAGATGCCGAACTCGTCCGGCGTGAGGCCGAAATCGAGCACCGACATCATCGGATAGACGATCGGCACCGTCAGCAGGATCATGGACAGCGAGTCCATGAAGCAGCCCATGATCAGATAGAAAACCAGCACGATCACCAGGACGATCCAGGGATTGAAGCCTTGCGCGGCGACCCATGCGGCCGATACCTGCGGCAATTGCGACAGCGCAAGAAAGCCGTTGAGAGCCGCGGCACCGAGCACGATCAGAAAAATCATGGCGGTCGACACACCGGTTGCCAGGCACGCCTCCACCAGCTTGGCACGATTGAGACCGCGTGAAGCCAGGGCAATGAGCCCCGTGCCGGCGGCGCCAACCGCAGCAGCCTCCGTGGGCGTGAAGATCCCGGCATAGATGCCGCCGATCACCAGCATGAAGACCACCAGCACCGGCCAGGTCTGCCAGAGCTGCCGGAAGCGCTCGGCATAGTTGAGCCGCTCGCGCAGCCCCCCCGAACCGGGCTGGACACGGACATAGATGGCGATGACGATCAGATAGCCGATCGCCGCCAGAATGCCGGGAACGAAGGCTCCCATGAACAGCTTGGCAATGTTCTGCTCGGTGAGGACCGCGAAAATGACCAGGATCACCGAAGGCGGAATCAGGATGCCGAGCGTGCCGCCTGCGGCGACGGTGCCGGTGGCAAGCGCACCCGAATAGCCGTACTTGCGCAGTTCGGGCAGTGCGACCTTGCCCATGGTGGCGGCAGTGGCAAGCGAGGAGCCACAGATGGCGCCGAAGCCCGCACTTGCCCCGATCGCTGCCATGGCCACGCCCCCCTTGCGATGCCCGAGCCAGGCAGCGGCCGCGTTGAACAGCTTCGCCGAAAGCCCCCCGACGGTGGCGAACTGGCCCATCAGCAGGAACAGAGGCACGACGGACAGGGAGTGGGACGCAAAGGTGGAGTAGCTCAGGTTCTTGAACTGAGCCATCATCGGATTGAAGCTGCCGCTGATCAGCCAGCTTCCGAAAATGCCCACGCCCAGCATCGCGAGCCCGATCGGCACGCGCAGGAAGATCAGCACCAGCACGACCGGAATGGCAAACAGGCCGAGGATCAGTGGCGTCATGTATGGGCTCCGACGCCTGCAGCTTCGGTCCGGCCGGTGACCGCGTTGGTGATCGAGCGGCCAAGGACGAATACGGCAACGACCACCATTACCACCGCGCCATAGAGCCCAAGCGCATAGGCCCACCCCAGCGAGAACCGCAGCAGCAGCGTGGTTTCATTATAGGCAAACTTGTCCAGCATGCCGAAATAAAGCCGCCAGGCGATGAATGCAGCGGCCACCAGCATCATCACGTCGGTGATGACCAGGATCCAGGCATTGACGCGAGGACCGAAGGAGTCGGTCAGCAAAGACACCAAAGCATGACCGCGCATCAGGTGGGTCCAGGGCAGGAAGGCGAAGACGGCAAAGCCCATGCCCACCGAGATCAGTTCATAGTCGCCAGTGATCGGGCGCAGGCCCATCCACAGCAGCGCCCGGCCGATGATGCTGATCACGGTCATGATGACCATGGCGATCAGCACCACGCCGCCGGCTATGGCTGTCCAGCGGGCAAGCCCGCCGATCAGGCGTCCGAGCACGGAATTGTCTTGAAACACTGCTGCTTCTCCTCCCCCAAGGCCGATGGCGGTGCAGCCAACTACGCCATCCATGGATTGGTTTAAGGCACCCGGCGTACCTCGTAAAATCACAGTTGGCAGGCGACTTATAACCCTCAAGTCATGCTACGCCGCGATTGCACCGGAACTCTGTTCCTCTCGCCTCGGCAATGATAACCACCGCACCCCGACGCAGGGGCTCACCCCGACTTACCCCCGCAGCCCGGCACCCCGCAGCAGCCGTCGGGCATTCTCCTTCAGAATCAGCGGGCGCACCTCCGGCCGGATGTCGATCTGCTCGAAATCGGTCAGCCACCGGTCCGGCGTGATCGCTGGCCAATCCGAGCCGAAAAGCACCTTGTTCTTCAACAGAGTATTGGCATAGCGCACCAGAACGGGCGGGAAGTACTTCGGCGACCAGCCGCTGAGATCGATATAGACGTTGGGCTTGTGCGTGGCCACAGCGAGCGCCTCTTCCTGCCATGGAAAAGACGGATGCGCGAGGATGATCGGCATCTCCGGAAAGTCTGCTGCGACATCGTCGATCAGCATCGGGTTCGAAAAGCGCAGCTTCATCCCCATGCCACCGGGCATTCCCGCCCCGACGCCGGTCTGGCCAGTATGGAAGAGCGCCGGCTTGCCAGTTTCCGCGATCGCCTCGTAAAGAACGTAGGCCGAGCGATCGTTGGGCTCGAAGCCCTGCATGGTCGGGTGGAACTTGAACCCCTGCACGCCATATTTCTCGACCAGGTCTCGCGCCTCCCGGGCGCCGAGTTTTCCCTTTGCGGGATCGATGGAGGCGAACGGTATGAGAATGTCGGCGTGTTCCGCCGCCTGCTCGGCCACTTCGTAGTTGTTGAAGCGGCGAAAGCCCGTCTCGCGCTCGCTGTCGACCGGAAAGATGCAAGCTGCGATGTTGCGCTCGCGGAAGTACTGGGCGGTTTCAGCGATGGTGGGCTGGGGCGAGTGGTCCATGCGGAAATACCGCTTCATGTGGCCCTGAAACTCGTCATAGCCGTCATCGTGATGGGTGCCGCACGGCTCCTCGGCATGGGTGTGGATGTCAATGGCGCGAACGGCGTCGAAATCAACCATCGGAAAGCTCCATTCCGGTCAGCTCGCGGCCGGCGCCTGCAGCCAGCAGCTTGTCCAGCAGGCGCAGCAACTCGGCCTGTTCCCCGGCGTCCAGCGCAGAGGCCGCAAGCCGATCGTTGCGCCGCATGCTGGCGGCCAGTTGCTGGCGCAGCGCCTCCCCCGCGGCGGTGAGGCTCAGTTCCACGGCCCGCGCATCATCGATCGGCACCGCGCGTCGCAGCAGCCCACGGTCCTCGAGCCCACGGACCACCTTGGTCATGTTCGAGCGCTTGATGCTGAGCGCTTCGGCAAGCACGCCCTGCCGGGTGCCGGGGTTCTCAGCCACCAGTTCGAGAATGGCGTATTCGGCCGGGGTGATCCCCAGCGGCCCAAACTCGGCGTAGTACACCGCAAAGAAGTGCAACTGGGTCAACCTCAGCTTGAGGCCGATCAGTTCATCGAGAGCACCCCTGCTCAAACCCATCAGACCTGATCCTTGGGGATGAGCCGTTCCGCCCGACCTTCCAGGAAGGCGCGAAGGCGCTCGCGCGCCTCCGGCGTCGCGGTGGTGATCGACGACATCAGCGCCTCGACGAACAGTCCATCGTCCTGCCCCATGTCCTGGATCCGCGGCAGCGCGTTGATGATGGCATAGTTGCTCAGCGGCGCATTGGAGGCTGCGCGGCGGGCCAGATCCTTGGCTCTCTCGAGCGCTTCCCCTGCTTCCACCAGATACTGGCAGAGCCCGATGCGGTGCCCCTCCTCGGCGGAATGCACCCGCCCCGTGAGCATCATGTCGGCCATGTTGGCGTGATTGATGAGCCGCGCGATCCGCACCGATCCACCGCCCCCCACAAAGATGCCCCGCTGCCCTTCGGGCAAGGCAAATCGGGTGGTGGCGTCCGCCACGCGCACATGGGTGGCAGAGGCGATCTCCAGCCCGCCGCCGACTACGGCGCCATGAAGGGCGGAAACGAAGGGAATGCTACCGCGTTCGATCTGGTCGAAAACCCGGTGCCAGCGCCGCGAGTTCTTGATGGCTCCAATGAGATCCCGCTCGGAATGCTCGGCCAGATCGAGACCGGCGCAGAAATGCTTGCCGTGGCCGTGCAGCACCGCCGCCTTGGCTTCATCCGAAGCCCGGTCAACCGCCACCGCCAGAGCCTCGATCACCGCGTCGGAGATGGCATTACGCTTTTCCGGACGATTGAAGCCAATGAGGGCGACCTCCCCGTCGAGTTCATAGGTGATCAGCGCCGCCATCCCATCGTCCTCACACTAATTTAGTTTACTAGTGGACAATCTCCGTATTGAATGTCAAGCACGCTCTGGCGAACCGGAACTCAGGGAGGGGTGATTGACGGCGCTGAACCAACAATCCGTTGCGACCGCAGCACTGCGCCAGGCGCGGTACTGGGAGCCGCAGATCGAAGTCGACCGCCGGCCGGATGGCACCATCTATGTCCGACAACTGGGGGACCTGCCGCCGCCACCCGAGCGGATCGCAGACCGGCTGCGGCACTGGGCCGAAACCACCCCGGACCACACCTTTATCGCGGACCGGGGAGCAGACGGAGAATGGCGCCGGCTTTCCTATCGGGAGATGCTGGAGCGCGCCCGCAGGCTGGGCCAGAAGCTTATCGACCTCGGGCTGTCGACCGAACGGCCCGTCCTGATCCTGTCGGGCAACGACATCGAGCACGCGCAGTTGGCGCTCGCCTGCATCTTGGTCGGCATCCCCTACTCCGCCCTCTCGGAAGCTTACTCGCTGGTATCGACCGACTTCAGCAAGCTCCGCGAAATCAAGAGCCTGCTGAACCCTGGCCTGGTTTTCGCCGCCGATGGCGACGCCTTCGCCCGCGCGCTGGGCACCGTGTTCGATGACACGGCTGTCGCGGTCACGCGCAATCGGCCCCGGGCGGGCGCGATGCTGTTCAGCGAACTGCTGGCCACCGAGCCGGGCTCCGCAGCGGATGCCGCCGCCGCCGCGGTGCGGCCGGACACCATCGCCAAGTGGCTTTTCACCTCCGGCTCTACCGGCTCGCCCAAGGCAGTGATCAACACCAATGGCATGATCGCGGCCAACCAGATGATGATCCGCGACTGCTATGCCTTCGTCCAGGATGAACCACCGGTCGTGCTGGACTGGACGCCGTGGAATCACACCGCCGGAGGCAACAAGGTGTTCTTCATGGTGCTGTTCAACGGCGGCACCCTCTATATCGATGATGGCCGTCCCACCCCCGCCGGCATCGGCAAGACCCTGCGCAACCTCGCCGAAATTGCGCCCACCTGGTTCTTCAACGTGCCGCGCGGCTATGAGGAGATGGTCCACGCCTTCGACCGCGATCACACACTGCGCGACACCTTCTTCTCCCGCGTGAAGATGCTGATGTATGCGGGCGCCGGTCTGGGCCAGCACACCTGGGAAGCGTTGCAGCGCCAGTCGGTTGAAGCCACCGGCGAACGCGTGCTGATCGCCTCCGGCCTCGGCTCCACCGAGACCGCGCCCTTCTCGCTGATGTGCACCATCGAGGCCAAGCGGGCCGGAAACGTGGGCATCCCCGCCAAGGGCATCACCCTCAAGCTGGTGCCGGTCGGCGACAAGCTGGAAGCCCGGCTCAAGGGCCCCAACATCACTCCCGGCTACTGGAAGCAGCCGGAGCTGACTGCCAAGGCATTCGATGACGAGGGTTTCTACAATCTCGGCGACGCGCTGCGGTTCGCCGACCCGGACGATGTTTACCAGGGGTTCTATTTCGACGGCCGCACCGCCGAGAACTTCAAGCTTCGCACCGGCACCTGGGTGAATGTCGGACGCCTGCGCACCGGCTTCATCGACCACTTCGACGGCCTTGTGAAGGACGTGGCGCTGACCGGGCTCGATGAGGAATTCCTCGGCGGTCTGGTTTTCCCCGACCTCCGACTGGCACGCGAACTCGCCGGCGACGATAACCTTGAAGGCGAAGCACTGGTGAGCCATCCGGCGGTGCGCGCAGCCTTTGCCGACAAGCTGCGCAGCCTTGCCCGCACCAGCACCGGCTCCTCCACCCTGATCCGCCGCATCATCCTCATGGCTCGCCCCCCGGAGATCGACCGCGGCGAAGTCACCGACAAGGGCTCGATCAACCAGCGCCAGGTGCTGTCCAACCGCGCCGATGAGGCCGCCGAAATCTACCGGGGCAGTGCCCGGGTCATCTCGATCGAGGAGTAGGAGCAGGTGCAGATCAACGGACAAGCAGCGATCGTGACCGGTGGTGCCTCCGGGCTGGGCGCAGCGGTCACCGCGAGGTTGCAACAGGACGGGGCGCGCGTGGCCGTGCTCGACCTCAACCCGGCTGAGAACGGCACCCTCAACCTGTCCTGCGACGTCTCTTCGGACGCCAGCGCCCGCACGGCATTGGCCGAGGTGGAAGCCCAACTCGGCACCTGACTCTTATACACATCAGACGCTGCCGACGACTAGTCGAGTG
>JAEZFJ010000323.1 GCA_023437755.1 Pseudomonadota bacterium | reverse complement strand
CAGCAGAGCCTGTTCGCACGCCTCGCAGCCTCGACGCTGGCGATCCAGTTCGCCATGCAGGCCGGCATCAACCTGGCAGTGAACCTCAACCTCATTCCGCCCAAGGGCATGACGCTGCCGTTCGTGTCCTATGGCGGCACCTCGATGATCGCGGTCGGCTTCGGCATGGGGCTGATGCTGGCGTTGACCCGGATCAAGCCGGAAGAGCGGATGGCCACCGGCCTTCCCACCTACAGCAGCGCCGTGGTAGCCCCAGCCGAATGAAAACATTCGTACTCATGGCCGGCGGCACCGGGGGACATCTGTTCCCGGCGATGGCGCTGGCGCAGGAACTGGCCCGCCGCGGCCACGCGGTCGAGTTGATGACCGATCATCGCGTGGAAAGCTATGGCGGCGATTTCCCGGCCCGGCAGGTGCATGTCATTCCCTCGGGCACGCCCACCGGCGCCAATCCGCTGAAGCTGGTGCCGACGGGGTTCAGGATCGTCAACGGGATTGCGGTCGCGCTTGGCAAACTGCGCCGGATACGGCCGGATGCGGTGATCGGTTTCGGGGGATATCCGACCTTTCCGCCGTTCGTCGCGGCGAGCCTGTTGGGCGTGCCGGGCATCCTGCATGAACAGAATGCCGTGATGGGACGTGCCAACCGCGCCCTGACCCGCTTCGCCGACATGCTGGCAATGAGCTTTGCGACAACCCGCTACACCGAGAGCCTGGAGCTCGAAAAGGTGCAGACCGGCAATCCCGTGCGCGACCGGGTGCGGCAGGCGTCGGCGACGCCCTATCCCGAACTGACGGGTGACGGGACCGTGCGCCTGGTGGTGTTCGGCGGCAGCCAGGGGGCAAAGGCGCTGTCGGACATCGTACCGGCCGCCATCGCTTTACTTCCGGACGGTTTGCGCCAGCGCCTCCGGCTGGTGCAGCAGTGCCGGGCCGAGGACATCGATCGGGTGGCCGAGGTCTACCGGCAGGCCAAGGTCAATGTCGAACTCGGTGCCTTCTTCAGCGACCTGCCGGAGCGGATCGCGGCGAGCCATCTGGTGATCGGCCGCTCCGGTGCCTCGACGGTGGCCGAGCTTTGTGTGTTGGGCCGGCCTGCGATCCTGGTGCCGCTGCCCGGCTCGATCGATGCCGACCAGAAGAACAATGCTCTTGTGGTGGCGGAAGCGGGCGGCGGCTGGATCGCCGAGCAGGCCACGCTTTCACCGCGATCGCTTGGCACTCGCCTCACCACCTTGTTGTCCGACCCGGCCACCCTGACGCGCGCCGCAGCTGCCGCCCGATCGCTGGGTCAGCCCCGCGCGACGGAGAAGCTGGCAGACGTCGCCGAAATGCTGGCCGGCAAGCACACAGAACTCAAGCAGGAGACGCGCTCATGAAGATGCCGCGCAATATCGGACCGGTGCATTTCATCGGCATCGGCGGCATCGGCATGAGCGGCATCGCCGAAATCCTGCATGACCAGGGCTATGTCGTGCAGGGCTCGGACGCCTCGCTCAACCCCAATGTGCAGCGCCTGCTCGACATGGGGATCAAGGTCGCCATTGGCCAGAGTGGCGACAATCTCGGGCAAGCCGAAGTGGTGGTGGTGTCCTCCGCGATCAAGAAGGACAATCCCGAACTGCTGGCGGCACGCGCCAAGGCGCTGCCGATCGTCCGCCGCGCCGAAATGCTGGCCGAGATCATGCGCTTCAAGACTGCCATCGCCATCGGCGGTACGCATGGCAAGACCACCACCACCACACTGGTGGCAACGCTGCTCGATGCCGGCAATCTCGACCCCACCGTGATCAATGGCGGCATCATCAACGCCTATGGCACCAACGCCCGGCTGGGCGGGGGCGAATGGATGGTGGTGGAAGCCGACGAAAGCGACGGCACCTTCATCAAGCTGCCTGCCGACGTGGCCGTGGTGACCAATATCGATCCCGAGCACCTCGACCACTATGGTGACTTCGAGGGCGTGAAGCGGGCGTTTCACCAGTTCGTCGAGAACGTGCCGTTCTATGGTTTTGCCATCATGTGCCTCGACCACCCGGTGGTGCAGTCGCTGGTGGGCGAAATTCGCGACCGGCGCGTCATCACCTATGGTCGCAACCCACAGGCCGACGTGCGGCTGGTCGATCTCGAGAACCATGACGGCGTGCAGCATTTCTCCGTCGAAATCCGCGACCGCATCCGGCAGACGCAGCTGCGGATAGACGGGCTGGAATTGCCGATGCCGGGCGTGCACAACGCCCTCAACGCCACCGCCGCTATTGCCGTAGCGGACCAGCTGCATGTGCCGGCCGAAGCGATCCGCAAGGGCCTCAGGGGCTTCACGGGGGTGAAGCGCCGCTTCACCCGCACCGGCGTCGTTGGCGGTATCACCGTGATCGACGACTATGGCCACCACCCGGTCGAGATCGCCGCCGTGTTGCGCGCGGCCCGGCAGTCCGCCCGGCGCGACGTGATCGCCGTGGTGCAGCCGCACCGGTATTCGCGCGTCCACGACCTGTTCGATGACTTCGCCGCCTGCTTCAACGATGCCGACACGGTGATCGTGGCGCCGATCTATGCCGCCGGCGAAGCCCCCATCCCGCATGTGACGCACGAGGAACTGGTGGCCCGCATCCGTGCCCGCGGCCATCGCGACGCCCGCGTGATCGACCGCCCCGAGGCACTGGCCCCGCTGCTCGCCAGCCGGGCTGCCGATGGTGACTACGTGGTCTGCCTCGGCGCCGGCAACATCACCCAGTGGGCCGCGGCGCTGCCGGGTCAACTCGGTGAGCTGCTTGGGGAGGAGCCCAAGTGAGCTTCCACCAAGTCGGCATCTCCTCGAGGGCGGTGTGATGAGCAAGCATGTAGCCGTCCTGATGGGCGGATGGTCCAATGAACGGCCGGTTTCGCTCAGCAGCGGCGCCGAATGCGCCGCAGCGCTTCGGCGGGCCGGCTACCGCGTCACCGAGCTCGACGTCGAACGCGATCTGGCCAATGTGCTGCTGGAACTGAAGCCGGATGTCGCTTTCAACGCCCTGCATGGACCGTTCGGCGAGAGCGGCATGGTGCAGGGTCTGCTGGAACTGCTGCAGATCCCCTACACCCATTCCGGGGTGCTCGCTTCGGCGCTGGCCATGGACAAGCACCAGGCCAAGATCATGCTCAAGGCTGCCGGCGTGCCGGTGACCGACCACGTGATCGCCAGCCGCCCCGAGGTGGCGCGGGCGCATGTGATGGCGCCACCCTATGTCATCAAGCCCATCGCCGAGGGATCGAGCTTCGGCGTCTTCATCGTCAAGGCCGATTCCAGCCACCCGCCGCAGGAGATCCTGCGAGAGGACTGGAACTGCGGGGAAGAAGTGATGGTGGAGCGCTATATTCCCGGCCGGGAGCTGACCTGCGCGGTGATGGGGGACGTGGCGCTGGGAGTGACGGAGATCGTCACCGATCTCAATTTCTACAACTACGAGGCAAAGTACGCCTCTGGCGGCTCGCGGCACATCATCCCTGCCGAGTTGAAACCGAAAATTTACGACGAAGTGCAAAAGCTTAGCCTGGCCGCTCACGCGGCTCTGGGCTGCCGCGGGGTGACGCGAAGCGATTTCCGCTACAACGAGGCAGCAGGTCCGGATGGTGAACTGGTCTTTCTCGAGATTAATACCCAGCCGGGCATGACGCCCACGTCCCTCGCACCGGAGCAGGCGGCGTTTGCGGGTCACAG
>JAEZFJ010000282.1 GCA_023437755.1 Pseudomonadota bacterium | reverse complement strand
GGGTTGGTGACCAGCGGCCCGAAACGCATCTGTGTCGTGTGCTCCATGCACATCGCGATGGCCGCGTAGCAATCGCGCCAGAGAATGTGGGAGTCGTAGAACCAGCAATAGCTGAAACCGGCATACTCCGCAGCGCGCACCAGGTAGCGCGCCCGCTCGGCTTCAATAAAGCCCTTGAAGGTAATACCGAATTCCATGCTTTTCCCTCCGCCCGAGCCGCCCGAAATTTGACCAGCCGATCAAATTTTTGGGTGCGGGATCGTGGATTGTCAATCGGGATTCAGTGTCAGTAGGCAATCAGCGGTCTGCCAGTGCGCGGATTCGTCATCACGGTGGCCTCCACGCCATAGACTTCGCGCAGCAGGGCAGGGAGCAGAACGTTGCCCGGAGCACCCTCGCTGACAATTCGTCCGTCGTTCATCACCACCACGCGATCGCAGTATCCCGCGGCCAGGTTCAGGTCGTGAATGGCCATAAGCACCGTCAGGCCAGCAGTCGCGCGGTCGCGTAGCAGGTCCAGCATGTGGCGCTGAGCGCGGATGTCGAGATGGCTGGTGGGCTCGTCCAAGACAAGAAGACGTGGCTGCTGCGCCAAGGCCCGCGCCAAGTGAACACGTTGCTGCTCACCTCCGGACAAGGTGCTGAACACACGATCGGCGAAGGCGCTGAGGTCAACTGCTGCGAGCGCCTGCTCGACGACGGCGTCGTCTTCTTCGCTGGGTTCCGCCTGCCACGAGGGCTGGTGAGGTAGGCGGCCGAGCCCCACGACCTCGCGCACCGTGATACGCGTTTCCGTTGTAGCGGTCTGCTCCACGAATGCGCAGATTTTTGCCCGCTCCCGTCGCGCTATTGCCAGCAGATCCGCCCCGGCAAAAAGCACCTCGCCAGCGGTGGTACCGCCGAAGCCCAAGGCGGCACGCATAACCGTGGACTTGCCGGCTCCGTTTGGGCCGACCAGACCGGTAACCTGCCCGGCAGGCGCCGAGAACGTTGCATCATCGACAATCTTCCGCTCGCCGGCGCGTACACTCAGCCGCGTGACAACCAGCCCGCTCACGTCATCCTCCGGAAGCGCAGCAGCACCAACAGGAAGGCGGGAGCCCCGATCATTGCCGTGATGATCCCGACTGGCAGTTCGCGAGGGTCGAACACGGTGCGGGCGGCGGTATCGCACCATACCATGAAGATTGCCCCGGCCAGCATGCAGACGGGCAGCAGCAGGCGGTGTCGTGCACCAACCATCAGGCGCACCATATGCGGCACCACCAGCCCGACGAAGCCGATGGCGCCGCCCACGGCCACCAGCACGCCGGTGATCAGCGCCGTGGCTCCCAGCAGCAGCCACCGGAGCCGCCTGACGTCGACGCCGAGCGAGGCAGCTGCGGTGTCGCCGAAGGCGAACGCGTCGAGCGCCCCTCCGACCAGCAGCAGCGGCAGTCCAGCCGCCAGTACCACCAGGCTCGCCAGCAGCGCCTCGGGCCAGCTAACCCCGCCCAGCGAGCCCATCAGCCAGCTCAGAATCTCGCGGTAGGAATCCCCCGTGGCCGTCCAGAAGATCAGAAACGACGTGGCGGCAGCCGCAAGCGCTGAGATGGCGATGCCAGCCAGGATCGCCCGGGCAGGGGTGGCTCCGCCGAGCAGGCCGGTGATGGAAAGCGTCAGCATCAGCGTGGCTACCGCACCCAGGAACGCGCCGAGGGGCATCAGCAGGCTGGCACCGGCGATCATGAATATCACGGCGCCGAGCGCTGCCCCGGACGACAGGCCGAGAAGGTAAGGGTCGGCAAGCGGGTTCCGGGTCAGCGCCTGCATGACGGCGCCGCAAAGCGCCAGACCGGCACCCGTGGCCGCCGCCGCCAGCAGCCGCGGTAGTCTGAGATCGATGACGATCGCGGTCCTCAGCCGCGACAGGTCGGCATTGGCGAGACCCAGTCTTGCCCCCACCGCCTGTATCACCTCCGCTGCCGCGATATCGGCCGGGCCGATGGTCAACGCAACCACGAGGCTCGCCAGCAGCAGCCCCCCCAGCGCCAAGACGATGGTGCCGAGACCAAACCGGCGGCCTCGCCTCATTCCGGGAAATCGAGGCTGATGAGCTGCGTTGCGAGGTCAGCCACGGCGGGGACGTTCCGCACCCCCGCCTCGGACGCCGGAAACGGGATGACCAGATAGCGTTCGTTCCGGACCGCAGACATCTGGCTGGTGATGGGGTTCTCGGCGAGAAGCTTCCGCTTCTGCTCCGCGGAATTCCACGCAGCATCCACCAGCACGATCACCTCCGGATCGGCATCGGCGATCGCCTCCCAGCTGGCGGAGATCCACCCATCATCGACATCGGCGAACATGTTGGTCAGCCCGAGACTGTTCATGATCATGGCGGGAGCATTGCTTCCCGCGCCGACATACGGAGTCTTCGTCCCGGATGAGTACCAAACTGCGGTCAGGTTTCGTTCATCCGCGTTCACGGCAGCGAGTTGAGCCTGCTGTTCGGAGACCAAAGCCTCGGCAGCGACCTCCGCGTCCATGATGCGGCCCATCTCGCGGATTTCGGCAAAGACATGGTCGAAGGTCAGGGCAGGGGGCCTTACGCTCCTGCAGGCGGCGGGCGTTACATAGGTAGGAACGTCCAAGGCAGCCCAGCTCAGGCGCTCGCCGGCACCGTCGCCGACGAAGTTGCTTTCCCAGCCGCCGTAGACGAAATCGGGATCGGCCTCCAGCACCACCTCCTGCGCGGGAAGCTTGTCGGACAATACCTGCAGGCCGGCCGCTGCTCCGGCCCAAGGTTCCGGCACGGGGCCGTCCTGGAAGGCGACAGCGGCTATGCGGTCCTCCAAGCCGAGCGCCAGCAGCAGCTCGACGGCATTGGATTTTATCGCCACTACCCGCTGGGGAACTGCGGAGAAGACGACGTCCGCACCACAATTGTTGACCGTGAGCGGGTAGCTGGTCTGCGCCACCGTCGACGTGCCGAGTATCGCCAAGGCGAAGGCAGAACGAAGCCAGCGGCTCACGAATCGCTCTCCTGCGTCGAGCTTTGCCGCCGCTGTTCTCTCACCTCGGCCATCGCCGCCTCGTAGCCGAGGCGGTAGGCTTCTGCCGAGCCGAAGCGGAACATGTCGTCGTCCACGCCCCGTACGAGGGTGCGCGCCCCGGCAGCATCGAGGCCGGTGACGAGGCGGGCCGCCCCCCGAACGACAGCCACCGGAATACCGCTGGTCTTGCCCTTCACCAGGTCCGCTGCGCCGGCGAGTTCATCGGCCACCACGGCGACAGTAACATGCAGCGGCCGTCCATTGGCATCGAGGTCGCCGCGGAGGTCCTCGGTCAGTTGCAAGCCTGCGGCACCGATGGCGACATCGGTCTGCCCCACGCGCCACGGCCGACCGATGGTGTCGGTGATGATGATGCCCACCGCGACGCCGAGTTGCTCCCGTAGCCCGGCGCAGAGTTCACGTGCCGAGCGATCGGGGTCTTCCGGCAGCCGCAGCGCCACCCCTTCGGGCACGTTGGACATATCGATGCCTGCGGCGGCCATGATCAGACCCTGCCGCGTCTCGACAATCTTGGTGGTACCGCCGGGATGCACCCGTTCAGCCACGATACGGACGGTGTCCGCCGCAATCGCCTGCTCGCGGTCCGACGCCGGCACCTGCCGGCCCTCCGCCTTGGAGACGATCTTGCTGGTGACGACCAGGATGTCCCCGTCAGCGAGCGCGCCTGCCGGATCGTGGGCTGCCTGCGCCATTGCCGCCTCGGCGATCAGTGCAACCAGATCATCCCCCGGCTGGACCTCGGGGATGCCGGTCAGGCCCCAGATGCTCAGCCGCGGGATGGTCATTTCGCTGCCTCCGGCGAAGATAGCTGCCGCAGCCGCGGCAGGACGTGCTCGGCGTAGAGCTTGATGAATCGGCTCTGGTCCAGGCCCGGTGCATGGAACACCAGGTGATCGAAGCCGTAGTCGATGTAGGTCTTGATGGCCGCGACATGCTCGTCGGGATCGCTCGACACGATCCAGCGCTTGGCCACCCGCTCGATCGGCAATGCTGCAGCGAGCCGTTCCATTTCGGCCGGGTCCTGCACCGAGTGCTTTTCCTCGGCGGAAAGCGAGAGCGCCGCCCATTCACGCGTGTCTTCGAGTGCCTTGGCATGATCGGTGTCGAACGACACCTTCACTTCAATCATCCGCTCGAAGGGCTTGACGGCACGATCGGATTCCAGGCGCCCGGCAGCGACATTGGGCAGGAGCTGCTCGGTGTAGAGATCTGCGCCCTTGCCGGAGGTGCAGATGAAGCCATCGCCCGCTCGTCCGGCATATCTGGCGTTCAGTGGCCCGCCTGCAGCGAGGTAGATCGGCACCATCTCATCGGGCTTGTCGTAGATGGTGGCATTGACCGTGCGGTAGAACTCGCCCTCGAAGCTGACGCGCTCCTCGCTCCACAGCAGCCGGATCAGCCTCACGGCCTCGCGCAGGCGAGCCGAACGCTCTTTCAGCTCCGGCCATTGCATCCCCGTCGAGGGGACTTCGTTGAGCGACTCTCCCGTGCCCACTCCGAGGATGACGCGGCCGGGGAACATCGCACCCAGCGTGCCGAAGGCATGCGCAACCACGGACGGATGCAGGCGAAATGTGGGTGTGAGCACAGATGTGCCAAGGGTCACCCGCTCGGTTCGCGCCAGCACTGCTGCCATCCAGGCGGGGGCGAAGGGCGCATGGCCATCGGTGTGCTTCCACGGCTGGAAATGGTCGCTGACCCACACCGACTCGAACCCGGCAGCCTCGGCCTCCGCCGCGAATTGCAGCAGCGCGTTGGGGGCAAACTGCTCCGCCGAAGCCTTGTATCCGAACCGCATCTCTACCTCCGCGCCATTGCAATATTTTGACCGGGTGGTCAAAAATGTCCAGTGGTGCTCCGAGGGTACTCCACTTGCCGGTGTCGGCAACGTAGATTTGCTTCGCTGCGTTGTGCTGGCGGAGGAGCAAATGAGTTCGAGTCACTTCATCGTCTATCTGCGCGATGCCGTATGGCAGTACACCTATCGCGGCAGCGCTGTGGGCCCGTTCACCAATCGCGACGAGGCCATCGAAGTCGCGATCAAGGCGGCGCGCGACAGCCAGGACCCTGAGGCCGAGGTTATCGTGCAGGACCCGGAAACCCGCACCGAAACCGTGTGGCGACCCCAGGAGGGTGAGTAGTCCCTCACGGTGTCGGTTCTTTGGGTGGCACCACGCGCAGGTGCTCCATCAGGTATGCATGAGTGGCCGGGTTGGCGACGATCAACACCCCGGTCCGCTCGAACACTTCAGGAC
>JAEZFJ010000157.1 GCA_023437755.1 Pseudomonadota bacterium | reverse complement strand
GAGGCCCCGGTCTCGCCGCCACCGCTCAGCCGATCCGGGTCGCGCCGGAGATGTTCGCGCGTCCTGCTCTACACGGTGTGCTCGGCGCGGTCGCGATCGGTCACCGTCGCCAGATCCAGCACCTTCTGGATGTTGGTCGCGTGGCGGAAGCTCGGCTCAAGGTTCTTGCCCGAGCGGAAGGCCTCGACGAAACGCATGTAGTTGGTGGGTACCGGCTCCACCTCGACCTCGGTCCAGGTGCCAGTTTCAGCGTCCGGCCCGAGGCAGGTGAACAGCTTGGACCAATCGTGGCGGTGCTGGATCTCGACCGACCCCAACTCGCCGTAAATGCGCAGCCGCAATTCGTTGAAGTGCCCCGTGGCCCAGCGGGTCGCGTGGATCACCCCGAGTGCCCCGTTCTCCAACTGGGCAGTCATGGCAAAGCTGTCATTGGCGTCGAGATCGTACTCGCCGATCTGGTTGTTCTCAGCCTTCTCGAACGTCTCGAGGCGGCAGAAGACCTTTGAGAAGTCGCTACCTGCGCCATAGGCGGCAAAGTCGAGGATATGGACGCCGATATCGCCAAGCACGCCATTGGAACCATGTTTCTTGGACAGCCGCCACAGCCACTGCGATTCCGTGCGCCAGTCGCCCCAGGCCTTGGACACCAGCCAGCTCTGAAGGTAGCTGGCCTCGAAATGCTTGACCTTGCCCACCTGCCCCGACTGCACGATCTCGCGGGCCTTCTGGAGCTGGGCGACGTTGCGGTATGTCAGGTTGACCATGTTGATGAGACCGAGCCGCTCTGCCGTCTCCGTCATCTCCATGGCCTTGGCGTGATCGGTGGCCAGCGGCTTTTCGCAGAACACGTGCTTGCCGGCCTTCAGCGCCGCCATCGTCGTCGGATGGTGGATCGAATCCGGGGTGACATTGGCAACGCCGTCGAACTCGCCCCAGGCCAGCGCCGCATCCAGCGAGCCGAAGCCGCGATCGATGTTGTGCGTGGTGTTGAACGCCTCCACGCGCGCCGGATCGACATCGACGCCGCCGGCCAGGGTCACGCCGTCGATGGCCGCAAAATGCTTGGCATGCTGGTTGGCCATGCCGCCGGTACCCAGGATCAGGATACGCATAGGTTCAATCCTTCAGCGACCGCAGCCGCAAAACTCGTGTCTTCCAGATCGCAGCGGCGCCTGCTCTGGCCGCCGCAACGCGCTGGGGAGCAGGTCTCTCCGGCGCGGTGTTTACTCGCGCTGCATGGGGCGGGGAAGACAGAACCTCGCCCCGCGGCATCACGTCAGCGGAAGCCCTCGCGCCCCTGGTGCAGGGTCGGTCCGCGCTCTTCGATCTTTTCGAGCGCTTCGCCCACCGGCACGTTCGGCGCCTTCAGCAGGCCCGGATAGGTGTTGGGATTGTAGGCCCAGTTCACGGCATTGCGCAGGACCTGCCCGACCGTCTCGTCATGGTAGGTGGGATAGGTCTCGTGGCCCGGCCGGAAATAGAAGATATTGCCGGCACCGCGCCGGTAAGTGAGGCCGGAGCGGAACACCTCGCCACCCTGGAACCAGGACACGAACACCGTCTCCAGCGGATCGGGCACGCTGAACGGCTCGCCATACATCTCTTCCATCTCGAGCTCGAAATAGGGCGGCAGGCCCTTGGCGATCGGGTGGCCTGGGCTCGTCACCCACACACGCTCCCGCTCGCCCGCCTCACGCCAGTTCAGGGCGCAAGGGCTGCCCATCAACCGCTTGAATATCTTTGAGAAGTGGCCCGAGTGAAGCACGATCAGGCCCATGCCCTGCCATACGCGCTGGGCGACCCGCTCCACAATTTCGTCCTGCACCTGCCCATGGGCTGCGTGTCCCCACCAGATCAGCACATCGGTTTCGGCAAGAGCTTGCTCGGTGCAGCCATGCTCGGGCTCCTGCAATGTCGTCGTCTTGGTCACGATGTTGGGATCGCTCGAAAGCAGCTTGGCAATCTGGTTGTGCATGCCGTCGGGGTAGTTGTCGGCCACGACCTTGTTCTTTTGTTCGTGGACGTTCTCGCCCCAGACGAGGGTACGGATCGGCATGGGTGGTCTCCTTGAAGTCGGTTGGCCGGGGGGAGGCGGCCGAGTGTTGGCCTAATCTCTGCATCATGTCCCGCACACGTAGCCCAGCCCGTTGCAAGGCGAGGTCCGCACTCGCGGGAATGATGGGGATGGGATGAAGTTGCGCGCGGGGCGGCGATTGTGATCTCGATCAGCGGATCGGCTTGCCGGCTCCATCGAAGCGATGGATCTTGTCGTCCATCGGCGAGACCTGCACTACGTCGCCCGAGTGGTAGTTGTTGGGCCCATCAAGGCGCACGACCACCGGCTCTTCGGTCCCCATCTCGAGATAGACATAGGAGTCCGAGCCGAGGTTCTCGGTGTGGATCACCGTCCCGCTCCACAGCCCGTCGCTGGGCTTGACCACCATGTGCTCGCCGCGGACGCCGATTGTCGTGGCGCCGAACCGGTCCGCCTTCTCGCCGGTGATGAAGTTCATCTTCGGGGAACCGATGAAACCGGCAACGAACAAGGAATCCGGTCGCTCATAGAGCTCCATGGGCGTGCCCACCTGCTCCACCAATCCGTCGCGGAGCACGCAGATGCGGTCGGCAAGCGTCATCGCCTCCACCTGGTCGTGCGTCACGTAGATCATCGTGACGTTGTCCATCTCCTCGTGGAGCTTGGCGATCTCGATGCGGGTCGCAACGCGCAGCGCCGCATCGAGGTTGGACAGAGGCTCGTCGAACAGGAACACCTTGGGATCGCGGGTGATGGCCCGCCCGATCGCGACGCGCTGGCGCTGGCCGCCCGACAACTGCTTGGGCAGCCGGTCGAGATACTGACGGATCTGCAGCATGTCGGCCGCTTTCTCGACCCGCTGGCGGATCTCCTCCTTGCCCTTGCCCTTCTCAAGCGTCAGGCCGAACGCCATGTTCTCGTAAACGGTCATGTGCGGGTAGAGCGCGTAGCTCTGGAATACCATGGCGATGCCGCGCTTGGATGGCGCAAGATTGTTCACCAGCTTGCCGTCGAACAGCATCTCGCCCGAGGTGATGTCCTCCAGACCGGAA
>JAEZFJ010000302.1 GCA_023437755.1 Pseudomonadota bacterium | reverse complement strand
GCGACGTCCTGGTCGGAGAGCGGCTGGCGCTTCTCGGCTTCGAGCCGCACCGCCGTCTTGAGACCGGAAAACGAGAAATCGAGCCGCTGCTCGCGCAGCAGCGGGCGCGGGAAGGCGAAGCGCCTGGGATCCCCGGCCAGCGCGGTCCGCTCCACCGCGGGGCCGCCGGGATGACCGAGGCTGAGCAGCTTGGCGACCTTGTCGAAGGCTTCGCCGAGCGCATCGTCGATGGTGGAGCCCCAGCGCTCGTAGTCGCCGACGCCACGCACCAGCACGAACTGCGAGTGCCCGCCCGAGACCAGCAGCATGAGATAGGGGAAGGTTACGCCATCGGTGAGTCGCGCCGTCAGCGCATGCGCCTCGAGATGGTTGACCGCCACCAGCGGCTTGCCGAGCGCGGCGGCGAGCGCCTTGGCGGTGGTAAGTCCGACCAGCACCCCGCCGATCAGGCCGGGCCCTGCCGTGGCGGCGATGGCATCGACCTCGGATAGCTCCATCCCCGCCTGCCGCGCCGCTTCGGCGATGATGCGGTCGAGATGCGTCACATGCGCACGGGCGGCAAGTTCGGGAACCACGCCGCCATATTGGGCATGTTCCTCCAACTGGCTGCGGACCTCGTTGGAACGGATGACCCCCTTGCCGGATTGGTCGCGCAGGACAATGGCCGCGGCGGTTTCGTCGCAGCTGGTCTCGATGCCGAGAACGGCCTGTGGTGCTTGCCCGGTCACAACGAACTGGCTACTCCCTCGGGGTACGCTGATGCCTACTACGGGAAGAAAGACCATTGCAATCGCCGCTCCCCTTCCTTCGTCTCGGCACCCGCGGTAGCCCGCTGGCGCTGGCGCAGGCGCGCCTGGTGCGGCGGCTGCTGGCGGAGGCGCATTCCGTCCCGGAGGACGACATCGCCATCGAGGTGATTTCGACCGGTGGCGACCGCTCGCAGGCCTCCAATGCCAGCCTAACCGAAATCGGCGGCAAGGGTCTGTTCACCAAGGAAATCGACGAGGCCATGCTCCAGGGCCGGGTGGATGTGGGCGTCCACTCCAGCAAGGATGTCGCCACGCGTCTGCCGGATGGACTGCGCCTCGCCGCCTTCCTAGAACGGGAGGATGTGCGCGACGCCTTCATCTCGGTCACCGTGCAGAGCCTTGACCATCTGCCGGAGCGGGCGAAGTTCGGCACCTCTTCCATTCGGCGCAAGGCGCAGGTGCTGCGCCAGCGGCCGGACCTGCAAGTTGTGCCCTTCCGCGGCAATGTCGGCACACGGCTCGAGAAGCTCATGAGCGGCGTTGCCGATGCCACCATGCTGGCGATGGCAGGCCTCAACCGCCTGGGCGAAAGCCACCGCGCCACCGCCGTGCTCGACCCCGACCTGTTCATGCCCGCCCCGGCGCAAGGCGCCATCGGCCTCGCCGTCCGCTCCGACGACGAGCGCGCCGCCGCCCTGGTGGCGCCGCTCGACCATGCCCCGACCCATCGCAGGCTGACCGCCGAACGGGCGATGCTGGCCGTGCTCGACGGCTCCTGCCGCACCCCGGTCGGGGCACTGACAGTGCTGGGCCATGGGAACGGGCTGACCCTGCGGGGAGAAATCCTCAGCCTCGACGGCCAGACCTCCTTCACCTCCGGTGCGGATGGCGACGATCCGCTGGTGGTGGGCCGGCAGGTCGGCGAGGACCTCATCGCCCAGGCGGGCACCGAGTGGCTGGCACGATGGGCAGCAGAGACATGACCCGGATGCTGGTGACCCGACCGGAGCCGGATGCACAGACCACGGTTTCCAAGCTCGCCGCGCTGGACATCGAGGCCGTCGCCGCCCCGCTGATGGTGCGCCGAACACTGCCGGTGAGCCTGCCGCCGCCCGCCGGCTTCCAGGCCATCGTGTTCACCAGCGCCAACGGCATCCGTTCGCTCGCCGATCGTGGTGTGATCGAACAGTATCTGCACCTGCCGGTTTTTGCCGTCGGCGACCGGACCGCTCGCGAAGCCGAGGCGGCCGGGTTCCAGCGCGTCAGCAGTGCCGCCGGTGCGCTGCAGGACCTTGTGAACGCCATTTCGCTGTCGGGCGTCCGCGGGCCGTTGTTCCATGCCACCGGCAAGCACCAGAGTGGCGACCTCGCCCAGGCGCTGGCCCCGTCCGGGGTGATGGTGGTGACCGCCAAGCTCTACGACATGGTGGCCGAGCCCAGCCTGCCCCCCGAGATTCTCACCGCGCTCGGCGACGACATCGGCGCAGTGTTGCTTTATTCGCGCCGCACCGCCGAGATTTTCGTCGAGCTGACGCGCGGGCTGGCGCCGGAGCGCCGCCGACGGCTGGGGCTGCTTTGCCTCGCCGAGCAGGTGGCCGAGCCGCTGCTCGAGGCACGCTATAGCCGCATCAACCTTGCCGACCGGCCCGATGAAGATGCGATGATGGCGCTCGCGCTGGCTTTTGCCCGCGAGCAAACTGGGCCATGATCAGGCACGAATAGGGAGCAAGTCGACAGGCATGGCCGATACACCGGGCGACACCCCCAAATCCCCCGATCCCACGGCGCCCAAGCCCGGGGAGAGCCCGGCTGCGGCAGGCCGGTCCAGCGCGGTCAAGCCGCCGGTGCTCGACCTCAAGGCCAAGGGCAGCAAGGACAGCAAACCCGAAGCGGCCACAAGGCCGGCTGCCGACAAGAAGCCGGCCGACAAGCCGAAGCCCGCCTCCACGACCCCGAAAACCGCCACCGAACCGGAGCGCTCGTCGGGGTCGGGCAGCGCCGTGCTCGCGACCCTCGGCGGTGGCGTGATCGGCCTTGCCGCTGCCTATGGGCTTGCCTGGTTCGGCCTGTGGCCGACGCAGCCGGTGCCGCCGCCCCCTGAAGATCCGCGACTCGCACAGTTCGGCGCCAGCCTCGGCGAACTGGAAACGGTGGCCTCGACGACCCAGTCCGAACTGGCAGCGCTGAACCAGCGTCTCGCTGCGCTCGAAACGGCCGAGCCCTCACCCGTCGCAGCGGCCGAGCCGGTGGACGTCGCCGGGCTTGAAGCCGACATCGCCGCGCTGGCGGGCCGCGTCGATACGCTGTCCCAGCAACCGGCCCCCGCTGCCGACCCCGAGGCCCTTGCGAGCCTCGAAGAGCAACTTGGCGCCTTGGGCGGCCAGCTCGATGAGGTCGCTGCCCGCCTCGGCACTGCCGAAGCGGAGCTCCGCACCCTCGACACTGCCGTGACCGAAGCCAACCAGACGCTGTCGGCGCAGCCAGAAGATATCGCCGCCGTGCTGCAACTGCCGCTGATCGTTTCCGGCCTCGAGACTGCCTTCACCATGGGCCGGCCCTACGACACCGAACTTTCGGCCCTGCGCTCCGCCATGCCCGATCTCAGCATTCCGGCGCCGGTCGCCGACGCTGCGGCAACCGGGCTGGCCCGCCCCGACACCATCGAGGCGGAGCTGCGCAATGCCGTGCCGGCGATGCTGGCCGGCCGTCCGGGCGACCCGGATGCGAGTTGGCAGAACGGGGCGCTCGACTGGTTCTCCTCCGCCATCGCCCTCCGCCCCGCCGGCGAAGTGGAAGGCGACTCCCCCGACGCCGTCCTGTCGCGCCTCGAAGCCGCGGTCGACCGTCGTGATTTCGTTGCCGCCGACGAGTTGATGAGCCAATTGCCGGAGCCGATGCGCACGGCGGCCGGCGAGCTGCCCCGGCGCATCGCCGCCCAGGCTGAGGCCGCGCGGCTGTTGAGCACCGTGCGCTCCGGCGCCGCCAACACGGATGCTGCTTCATGATCCGGCTGGCTATGTGGATCGCCGGGAGCCTTCTGGTTGCAGCTCTGGCCACCTGGCTGATCTCGCTGCCGGGTACGCTGACGCTCGAGGTCGCGGGGCTGAGAATGCAGCCGCAGCTCGGCACCGCGCTGTTCATCCTGATCGTGGCGGCCCTGCTGGTTATCGCCGTCTGGGCGATCGTCCGCCGGGTGATCGGCGCCCCCTCGGCGATGGCCCGCCGCAATCGGCAGCGGCGGCGCGAACAGGGCGTTGCGGCGCTTTCCGATGCCGTGGTGGCGCTGCAGGCCGGAGATGCCCTCAAGGCCCGGCTGCTGGCGCGCGAGGCCCGCGCCCGGCTGCCGGCCAACACCGCCGCCCGCCTGCTGGAGGCACGAGCCGACCTCGCCCTCGGCGACATGGCCGCCGCCCGCGAGCACTACCGGGCGCTTCTCTCCAACGAAGAAACCGCGCTTGCGGCCTTGGCTGGCCTATATGAACAGGCCCGCAGCCAGCACCGATCCGAGGCGGCGATGACCTTCGCCAAGAAGGCGCTGGCGCTGTCTCCCACCAGCGGCTGGGCGGCCAATGCGGTGTTCGAGGACCTGGTGCGCGAAGCACGCTGGTCCGAGGCCGTGGCCATGATCAATGCCGAACAGCCCACCTCCCGCGAAGCCAAGGCCCGCAAGCGGCGGCGCCAGGCGGTGATCGAGACGGCGCGGGCGCGCGAAGCCGAAGAAACCAACCCGATGGCCGCGCTCGAACATGCCCTCACCGCGCTGCGGCTCCTGCCCGATTTCGTGCCGGCGGCCCTGATCGCAGCGCGCATCCATTCGAGCCGCGGCGAGACACGGCGTGCCGCGAGCCTCTTGCGGCGCATCTGGCGCGCCACCGGCCACCCCGACGCGGCTGCGCTCTATGCCCATGTACAACCCGGTGCCTCCGCAGTGGAACGCCTGCGGCGCCTGGGCGAAATCATCGAGATGCCGCCCCCGGACCGCGCCAGTGCCGTGGCCATGGCCCGCGCCGCGGTCGACGCCTATGACTGGACGACCGCCCGCAAGGCGCTGGAGGACTTCACCGGCGCCGAGATCACCCAGGGCGTCGCAGCCCTGATGGCCGAGATCGAGGAAGGCGAGCATGGCGACCAGGGCAAGGCCCGCGAGTGGCTGGCCCGCGCCATGACCGCCCCGCGCGATCCGGTCTGGACCGCCGACGGCATCGTCTCGGACGAATGGGAGCCGGTCTCTCCGGTCACCGGTCGGCTGGACGCCTTTGAGTGGAAGGTGCCGGTGACCCGCAGCGAGCGCCCGCCGGAGCCGGTGCTGCCGGCAAGCACCCCGACCCTGGCGCTGGCGCCAGTGGAAAGCACCGGCTGAGCTCTGGCCCGGATGGCGGCATCAGCCGAGGCTCTGCCGCGGGTTCTCGTGCGTCGTGAAACCGCTCGCCTTGCCAAGGCCGACGGCGCCTGCTAATGGCCCACCCGTCGCCGCAGTAGCTCAGTTGGTATAGCACGTCATTCGTAAAGATGGGGTCGGGGGTTCGAGTCCCTTCTGCGGCACCACGTCCCCAATATGTCCAATC
>JAEZFJ010000030.1 GCA_023437755.1 Pseudomonadota bacterium | reverse complement strand
GTTCGAGCCGTTCTTCACCACCAAGCAGACGGGGGAGAGCCTGGGATTGGGGCTGTCGATCTCGCGCACCCTGCTCGAGGAGTTTGGGGGCGCGCTGCGCTTTGCCCCGCGCGAAGGGGGTGGCACCATCGCCCGCGTCGACTTGCCTCTGCACGCGTTGCCAGCAACGGCGAAACGGACGGAGAGGGCATGAGCCGGGGCAGGATCGTATTCATCGACGACGAAGCCGAACTCTGCGAAGCGGCTGAAGAGTGGCTGGGGGTGAACGGCTTTTCTGTCACCACCTTCACCAACCCGCAGGCCGCCCTGCAGCGGGTCGACCCGCACAACGTGGACTGTGTCGTCACCGATGTGCGGATGCCGGAGCTCTCCGGGGTCGAGGTGCTGAAGCACTTTCAAGAGGCGGCTCCGGACCTGCCGGTGGTGCTGTTGACGGGGCATGGCGACATTCCGCTGGCAGTGGAGGCCATGCGTGGCGGGGCTTATGATTTCATCGAGAAGCCTTACGGCGCTGATCATCTGGTGGCGGTGCTGAACCGCGCCACTGAACGCCGGCGGCTGTGTCACGAAATTCACCGGCTGCGGCAGGCGGCGGGCGGATCGGAGTTGGAGAGCAGGCTGGTCGGGATCACGCCAGTCATGGACTCCCTGCGCCGTTCGATCCTGCACCTGGCTGACGTCGATGTGGACGTTCTCGTCACCGGCGAGACGGGCACGGGCAAGGAAGTGATCGCCCGGGCACTGCATGATTTCGGCAGCCGCTCGAAAGGGCAGTTCGTGGCCATCAACTGCGCCGCGGTGCCGGAAAGCGTCTTCGAAAGCGAGATGTTCGGTCACGCCCGCGGAGCCTTTACTGGCGCCGTCGGGGAACGGATCGGCAAGCTCGAATTTGCACGCGGTGGCACGGTGTTTCTCGACGAGATAGAATCCATGCCGCTGGCGCTGCAGGCCAAGGTCCTGCGCGCAATCCAGGAGCGGGTGGTGGAGCCACTCGGGACCAACAAGCCGCGACCCATCGATGTGCGGTTCGTCGCTGCGACCAAGGTCGGTCTCAAGTGTGAGAGCGATGCAGGACGGTTCCGCGCCGATCTCTACTTCCGGCTGGCGACGGTGGAAGTCGCCGTTCCGCCGCTGCGGGAGCGCCGCGAGGATATTCCGCTGCTGTTCTGCCTCTTTGCCGCGGCGGCAGCGCGACGGTTCGGGTTGCCGGAACGGCAGGTGTGGCCGGTTCCTGCTACGGTCGACAGTTCCGACTTCCCCGGCAACGTTCGCGAGTTGAAGGCGATGGCCGAGCGCGCGGTGCTCGGTCTCGGGCGCGGGGCCCTCGAAGATGCAGCGGCGGCCAGTCTGCCGGAGCGGGTGGCGCGGTTCGAGGCTGCCGCCATCGAACAGGCGCTGCGCGAAACCGGTGGGTCCACCGCCCTTGCTGCAGACCGCCTGGGATTGCCGCGCCGGACCCTGAACGAGAAGATCGCCCGTTACGGATTGAGGGTGCCGGCCTAAAGTTGTGGCAACGCTCCGCCCGCACTGCCGGAACTCTGGCGGAAATCCCCCAGCCGCCGCTCGGAAAGCTCAGCAAGTCCCGCCCTCACGAGTTGGCACGGGGGTTGCACATTGGTCTTCGTCCCGTCGCGAGGAGGCGCGGGACCACAAAACATGCAAGGGAGGATACCGCATGTCGTTTGCGTTGAACCGTCGTCTTGCCGGCCTGATGGCCGGTTCCGTGCTGGCCGTCAGCGGCACCGCTGCCGTTCAGGCACAGGAGTTCATCAATATCCTGACGGGCGGCACCTCGGGGGTCTACTACCCGCTCGGCGTCGCCCTGTCGGAGATCTACGCCGAGAATTTCGAGGGCAGCCGCACCCAGGTGCAGGCCTCCTAAGCCTCGGTCGAGAACCTGAACCTCCTGCAGCAGGGCAAGGGTGAACTCGCCTTCGCGCTCGGCGACTCCGTTCAGTCCGGTTGGGAAGGGCTCGAAGAAGCCGGTTTCCCGCAGCCGCTCACCGAACTGCGCGCCATCGCCGCGATCTATCCGAACTATGTGCAGATCGTCGCCAGCGCCGAATCCGGCATCGCGACACTCGAAGACATTCGCGGCAAGTCGATGTCGGTGGGCGCTCCGGCCTCCGGGACCGAGCTCAACGCCCGGGCGATCTTTGAAGCTGCCGGGATGAGCTATGACGATCTCGGCAAGCTCGAATACCTGCCCTATGCCGAATCCGCCGAGCTGATCAAGAACCGCCAGCTCGATTCTACCCTGCAGTCCTCCGGGCTCGGCGTCGCCTTCATCAAGGATCTGACGGCGACCATGGACATCAACATCGTCGCGATCCCCGCCGAAGTGGTGGAGAGCATTGGCGCGCCCTACGTGCCGAGCGTCATTCCGGCCGGCACTTATGACGGCCAGGACGAAGACGTGCCGACGGCCGCTATCGGCAATATCCTGGTGTCGCATGCCGGGGTGAGTGACGAGGTCGCCTACCAGATGACCAAGCTGCTGTTCGAGAACCTCGACCGGCTGGAGGCGTCGCACGCCGCCGCTGCCGCCATCGACCCGGCCAAGGCAACCGAGGGCCTGTCGATCCCGCTGCATCCCGGCGCCGAGCGCTACTATCGTGAGGCAGGCCTGCTCTAGGCAGCGCTATCGGCCCGGAGCGGAGAAGCTTCGGGCCGACGATCTTTCGACCACGAGTTCTGGGAGGAAACTCGAGTGACCATTTCACCGACGGCGCTGGAAAGCGCGCCGGGCGCCGAAGAGCATGTGGAGGGCCTGCCGCCGGGCTTCGGCACCGGCATCATGGGCACGCTGGCTTTCGGCATCGCCATTGTCTTTGCGCTGTTCCAGCTCTGGACCGCCGCCTATGGCACGCTGCCGAGCCAGGTCGTGCGGGCCATGCATGTGGGTTTCCTGCTGCTGCTGGGCTTTGGGCTCATCGGCAATTTGGTGGCCAGGAGCACCCTCACTCGGGTACTCTTCTGGACCCTGGGCGTGCTCGGCTTCCTCACCGGCCTCTACAACTGGGTGTTCTATGCCGACCTGTTGCGGCGCAGCAGCTTTCTCACCCCGCTCGATCTTGTGGTCGGCGCCGTCACTATCGCCCTGGTGTTCGAGGCGGCACGCCGACTGATGGGCTGGCCGCTGGCCGTCATCTCCGGAATCTTTCTTGCCTACTGCTTCTTCGGCCAGTACATGCCCGGCCCCTTCGTCCATCGCGGCTATGACGTTGAGCAGATCATAGAGCATTTCGGTTTCGGCACCGAGGGCATCTACGGCACCCCCGTCTATGTGTCGGCGGCCTACATCTTCATCTTCGTGGTGTTCGCTGCCTTTCTCGAACGCGCCGGCATGATCCGGCTGTTCAACGACTTTGCTCTCGGCCTGGTCGGTGGCTGGCGCGGCGGTCCGGCGCAGGTCTGCACCCTGTCCTCGGCGCTGATGGGCACGATTTCAGGGTCGGGCGTCGCCAATGTGGTCGCCAGCGGTCAGTTTACCATCCCGCTGATGAAGCGGTTCGGCTTCCGCACCCCCTTTGCCGGCGGAGTCGAGGCAACTTCGTCCATGGGCGGCCAAATCATGCCGCCGATCATGGGCGCGGTGGCCTTCATCATGGCCGAGACGCTGGATGTGCCCTATGCCACCATCGTCACGGCCGCCATCATTCCTGCCGTCCTCTATTTCGGTACCTGCTTCTGGGTGGTGCATCTGGAGGCCGGTAAGGCCAATCTCAGCGGCATGAGCCGGGCCGAGCTGCCCAATCCCTGGCATGCCGTGCGCGACCACTGGCCGCTGGTGCTGCCTCTGGCGGCGCTCGTCTATCTGCTGTTTGCGGGGTATACGCCAATCTTCGCCGGCACCATGGGCCTAGCCCTCGTGGTGGTGCTGATCCTCGGCACGCCGCTGGCCGCCGCTATCGGTCCGCGCGTGTTCCGCTACGTGTTCTGGATCGCATTGGGGTTGGCCTCGGCGGCCTTCCTTCGCTACGGCGTCAACCTGCTGGTGATCGTCATCGGGGCGCTGGTCGCAGCCTGCCTCGTGGTACGGGGTGGTCGCGAGACCATTCTGATCGTGCGGGACTCACTAGCCGAGGGCGCCCGCAATGCGCTGCCGGTAGGCATTGCCTGCGCCATAGTCGGTATCGTCATCGGCACGCTGACGCTCACCGGCATCGCGTCCACGTTTATCGGCGCCATCATCCAGATCGGCGAGAGCAACCTGTTCCTGTCGCTGGTGCTGACTATGCTCACCTGCCTGGTGCTCGGCATGGGTATCCCGACGATCCCCAACTACATCATCACCTCGTCGCTGGCAGGGCCGGCGCTGCTGGAACTCGGCGTGCCGCTGCTCGTCAGCCACATGTTCGTCTTCTATTTCGGAATCATGGCCGACCTCACCCCGCCGGTGGCGCTCGCCTGCTTTGCCGCGGCGCCCATGGCCAAGACCTCAGGGCTGAAGATCTCGCTGCAGGCGACCAAGCTGGCTGCAGCCGGGTTCATCGTGCCCTTCATGGCCGTCTATACCCCTTCGCTGATGCTGCAGGACGGCGGCGCCATTGCCGCGCAGTTCGGCTATCCGGTGGAGGTGGTTTATATCCTCGCCAAGACCGTGCTGGCGATCGGTCTCTGGGGCGTGGCGGTGGTGGGATACCTGTTGATGCCGGCCAACCTGCTTGAGCGCCTGGCCGCCTTTTGCGCCGGTGTGCTCCTGATGCTTGCCCTGCCGCTGACCGACGAACTCGGCTTTGCGGCAGCGGCGCTGTTCATAGGCCAGCACTGGTGGCGGGCGAGAGACCGCAGCGCGGCGGCGGTGCCATGATGCTGTGCATTGCCTCGGCTGGCGCGGTGACGGCGCTGGCCGTATCCAGCTTCACACTGGAGTGGACCCATTCCGTGGAGCGGACGCAATGGTCCGAAAAGTGGCTGGTGACCGAAGGGGGGCTACAGGTGGTGGAGGCAAGCGTTGCAGGGTCCGGTGCGGGAATAGGGCTTCCAGATGACGCCGTGCTGGCTGACGGCCGCTGGACTTACCGACCACAACTGAAGCCGCTCAAGAGCCTTGTTCTTGCCGCGTCCGGCATGACTGCAAGTGCCTGGACCGTCTGCGCGCCGGGTTATGAATGTCGCCGTGTAGGATCGAGCCCGGGGGACCTGGCGATGCTTTGGGCGGCGCAGAATTGTGCAGATTGATCTTGCGCGAGCAGCGCCCTCCGCCTTGCGCGAGGCAGGCCTCTTGGCGCGACAGGCGGCAAGCTCTGCTTCGAACTCATGCATGTCGGCCGGGCCTTCAAATGCTTGGTCTGCTGCCCCTTAGCTCGGGGGCGAATGCGCCAGTTTCCGTGCCGGTCCGTCACGTGCCGAGGAAGTCTGCACCCTTCAAGCTCGGATGATCCTGTTGAGGTCTGTCCAGCATTCGGGATTTCGGAACTGCGCAACGACCTGGCCCGGGGGCACAGTGGCGCTGACGACGGTCAGGCGGCCCGCATTGGCGCCTTTGGGCACGCTGGCAGTGTCGCCTCCTGATTGCTGCGGATCCTATCCTGCCGACCGTCAGGATGGCTGATCGCCATCGGTCCCCCGTTCACCTCATGGGTTCGCCGCTGATGGAGGTAAACCCATGCAACAAACCGACCCCAGAGCCATTTGATTGACAGGCCGTGCTGGCTCGGGGAGCGCAGCCGTGAACTTCATCAGCAGCGACATGAGACGGCCATCCCCCTGCCGCTACATCGTAGTGCGTGTTGGTGATCAGTGGTGGGTTGACCGCGAGGGCAAGTCGTACGGACCTTGCGATACCCGGAATGAGGC
>JAEZFJ010000027.1 GCA_023437755.1 Pseudomonadota bacterium | reverse complement strand
ACTTCGTTGAAGGCGCTGGCCTGCGACAGGGTGCGCCCGATCAGCACCACGCGCGTCTCGTCGAGTTCGGTGATCTGGCTGAGCAGGCCCGTGATCGGCTGCTCGCCCTGCTGTTCCGGCCAGATGCCGAGGTCGCGGATGGCGTTCACGGCCTTGTCGAGATACTGCAGCGGCGTTGCCGCCTGCAGGCTCGTCGCCGTTGTCGTGGCAGGTGCCGTGGTCGTTTCGTTGGCCATCTCGTGCTCCCGTCTAGTCGCTGCTCCGCCGCCAGGGCTGGCGCGGTTGCGCTATAGATTGCGTCTGGCCCCCCGCGTGACAATTGCAACGCTGCCGGCCCCCCACTATTTAGCCGATATTGGTGCGAAAAAGCCGCAGGTTAAGGGGTGCGCCCCGGGAGAAGTGCATGGAATTTGGCGGCCGCTATCGCATCGCCGCACCGCGCCAGCGGGTCTGGGCGGCCCTGAACGATGCCGCCGTGCTGAAGGAGGCGATTCCAGGGTGTGACAGCATCGGCTGGGTGAGCGAGGACACGCTCGAGCTCAGGATCAAGGTCAATCTTGGCGTGGTGCATCCGACCTTCAGTGGCGACCTGGTGCTCTCCGATGTGACCCCCGCCGAACGCTACACCCTCACGGGCCGCGGCCGGGGCGGGCTTCTCGGCAAGGCGGAAGCGGCTGCCGACATCGTCTTGTCCGACCTGGACGGGGACACTCTTTTGGTCTTCCTTGCCCATGGTGGCGCCTCGGGTCAGATCATGAAGCTGGGCAAGGGCCTCATCGGCAATTCCGCACAGCGGGTGATCGACGGCTTTTTCGAGCGCTTCGGAGCCGCCATGGGTGCCGGCGTGGTGCCGCTGGCCCCGCCTGACCCCGGGGCGGACGGCGATCTGCCGGAAATTTGACCAGACGGAAAAATTTGCACACTGCCCTCTTGCAGCCCGCCCGTTTCGAGTCTTCTATCCCGGTCTAGCGCAAGGCGGCTCCTGCCGAGTGCGAGACAGGGAGACCAATCAATGAAATTCGCAACTCTCACCAAGGCCATCGCCGGCGGCGTGGCGCTCAGCGCGGTTCTGACCGGCGCAGCCCTCGCCGACCCGGCTCTCATTTATGACCTGGGCGGCAAGTTCGACAAGTCATTCAACGAAGCGGCCTACAACGGCGCCGAGGCCTGGAAGGCCGAGACCGGCGGCAACTATCTTGATCTGGAGCTGCAGAACGACGCCCAGCGCGAGCAGGCCCTGCGCCGCTTCGCATCCCAGGGTGCCAACCCCATCGTGGTGATGAGCTTCATGTGGGAATCGGTGCTCGGCCCGCTGGCTGCCGAGTTCCCCGATACCAACTTCGTCGTGATCGACGCCGTGGTCGACGCCCCCAACGTGCAGTCGATCCTGTTCGACGAGCACACCGGCTCCTTCCTGGTCGGCGCTCTTGCGGCGATGAAGTCCGAATCCGGCACTGTCGGCTTCGTGGGCGGCATGGACGTTCCGCTGATCCACAAGTTCTACTGCGGCTACGCCCAGGGCGCGAAGGCCGTCAACGCTGACGCCACCGTCATCGAGAACTACACCGGCACCACCCCGGCCGCCTGGAACGACCCGGTCACCGCCGGCGAACTCGCCCGCGCTGCCGTCGACCAGGGTGCGGACGTGGTCTTCGCCGCCGCTGGCGGTTCGGGCCTCGGCGTGCTGCAGACCATGGCCGATGCCGGCAAGTTCTCCATCGGCGTCGACAGCAACCAGAACTACCTGCACCCCGGTTCCGTGCTGACCTCGATGCTGAAGCGCGTCGACAACGCCGTGATCAAGGCCTTCAACGAAGCCGGCGACGACGCCACCTTCACCCCCGGCCTCACCACCCTCGGCCTCGAAGGCGACTTCGTCGGCTACTCCGTGGATGAGCACAACCAGGACCTGATCACCGAGGACATGATCAGCCAGGTCGAGGCCCTCAAGGCGCAGATCCTTTCGGGTGAAATCGACGTTCACGACTACACGACCGACTCGAGCTGCCCGGCCTAAGCCCAGCGGATGAGCGATCTGAATAAAACTTCGCAGCGGCCGGAAACGGCCGCTGCAACCGTACCGGCCAACGGCTGGGCCATTGAGCTTGAGAAGATCAACAAGCGCTTTGGGCCCGTCCACGCCAACAAGGACATCGACCTCAAGGTCGAGCGCGGCACCATCCACGGCATCGTGGGCGAGAACGGTGCGGGCAAGTCCACCCTCATGTCCATTCTGTATGGCTTCTACACCGCCGACAGCGGCACCATTCGTGTCAATGGCGCGGTCGCCGACATCACCGACAGCAGCCAGGCCCTCGCTCTGGGCATCGGCATGGTGCACCAGCACTTCATGCTCGTCGACAATTTCTCCGTGCTCGAGAACGTCGTGCTCGCCGCCGAGGATTCGGGGCTTCTCAAGCCCAGCCTCGACCGCGCCCGTCGGGAACTCGACCGGCTCGAGCACGAATACGATCTCGAAGTCGATCCCGACGCCATCATCGAGGACATCTCGGTTGGCCAGCAGCAGCGCGTCGAGATCCTGAAGGCCCTCTATCGCGGCGCCGAAACCCTGATCCTCGACGAGCCGACTGGCGTGCTGACGCCCAAGGAAGCCGACGACCTTTTCCGCGTGCTGCGTACCCTGCGCGAGCAGGGCAAGACGGTGATTCTGATCACCCATAAGCTGCGCGAGATCATGGCCATCACCGACAATGTCTCGATCATGCGTCAGGGCGAGATGGTTGCAACCGTCAAGACCAGCGAAACCTCGCCCGAACAGCTCGCCGAGCTCATGGTCGGCCGCCGCGTGCTGCTGCGCGTCGAAAAAGGCGCCGCCAATCCCGGCAAGACCCTCCTCGAGGTGCAGAACCTCGTCGTCGCCGACGACATGGGTCACGTGCGGGTCAAGGACGTGAGCTTCTCGGTCCGCGCCGGGGAGATCGTCGGCATTGCCGGCGTTTCCGGCAACGGCCAGTCCGAACTGCTTGAAGCCGTCACCGGCATGCGCGATCAGAAGTCGGGCAAGGTCATGGTCAACGGCAACGAGATGCACCTCAGGGGCGATGACGGGGCTGCCCGCGCCCGCGCCGCCGGAATTGCCCACGTGCCCGAGGACCGCCAGCGCATGGGGCTGGTGACGAGTTTTTCGGAGTGGGAAAACGCCATCCTCGGCTATTCCGGCAGTGCCGAATACGGCAACGGAGCAATGCTCGACACCGCCGCCGCCAAGCGCAAGGCCGAGGAGCAGATCAAGACCTTCGACGTGCGCCCCGCCGACATCAATCTCAAGACCTCGCTGTTCTCCGGCGGCAACCAGCAGAAGATCGTGCTGGCCCGCGAAATGGACCGCGATCCGGACGTGCTGGTGGTCGGACAACCCACCCGCGGTGTCGACATCGGCGCCATCGAATTCATTCACAACCAGATCATCAAGATGCGCGACGCCGGCAAGGCCATCCTCCTGGTCTCTGTCGAGCTCGACGAGATTCGTTCGCTTGCCGACCGCATCCTCGTCATGTTCGACGGCGTCATCGTCGGCGAAGCCGACCCTGCCACCGCCACCGAGGGCGAACTTGGCCTGATGATGGCTGGCATCAACAACAAGGAAGCCGCCGAATGAGTGCGCTTCGGCCGCTTCCGCGCTGGGCTGACGTGGCCCTCCTGCCGGTGCTTAATCTGCTGCTGGCAATGCTGGTCTCCGGGCTGGTGGTTCTCGCCATCGGCCACAATCCGTTCACCGCCATCTGGGCGATCGTTACCGGCGCCTTCGGCAACGGCTACAACATCGGCTACACGCTCTACTACGCCACCAACTTCGTCTTCACCGGCCTCGCCGTAGCCCTCGCCGCTCACGGCGGGCTGTTCAATATCGGCGGCAATGGCCAGGCCTACGTTGCCGGTCTCGGGGTGATCATCGTCGCCCTGGCGCTGCAGGACACCCACTGGCTTGTGGTCGCTCCGGTGGCCATCCTGGCAGCCGCCGTGTTCGGTGGCGCCTGGGCCTTCATTCCGGGCTACCTGCAGGCCAAGCGCGGCAGCCACGTGGTCATCACCACCATCATGTTCAATTTCATCGCCTCGGCGCTGATGATCTACATGCTGAACCGGGTGCTGAAGCCCGTCGGCGTGTCCGGTCCGGAATCGGCGATGATTGCCGAAACCGGCCGCATGCCCAAGCTCGGGCAGTTCTTCCCGCCCTTCAACTACACCCCCGTGAACCTCTCGATCATCGTCGCCATATTGGCGCTGATCGGCGTGTACATCCTCGTCTGGCACACCCGCTTTGGCTATGCCCTGCGGGTCATGGGACAGAACCCCACCGCTTCGCGCTACGCCGGCATCTCCAACTCGCGTATGATCATCATCACCATGACGCTCTCCGGTGCCCTCGCGGGCATGGTGGCCTTCA
>JAEZFJ010000453.1 GCA_023437755.1 Pseudomonadota bacterium | reverse complement strand
GGCCCGCACCGCCCCCTGGCGCTCAAGGTCGCGCCGCCGCTCGGGATCGTCATCGTCGACACGGGCAATCAGCCAATCCGACAGCGCCGCCCCGTCGCCATCCTGCGCCAGCCCGTAATAGGCCCAGGCGCCCTCGGCATTGCGCTGCACCAGACCGGCATCGGCCAGCAGCTTGAGGTGGCGCGACACGCGCGGCTGGCTCTGCTTGAGGATTTCGGTGAGATCCTTGACCGAGTGCTCGCCATCGGCCAGCAGCGCAAGGAGGCGCAGCCGGGTGTCCTCACCCGCCGCCTTCAACACTCCGACCAGACTCGTCAGCTCTGCCATTCGCTCCACCAGATATAAAGATATCTTTATGTCTGCAGAATTTGCAGATCAAGCGCGAAATCGCTGCAAAAGTCTGCAGTTCAGTGCTCACCGGTAACGAAATGCAGCCGAAGCTTACCCAGGGCGCTGTCAGGATGGGGCTCAGGCATGCCCGCCCGCCCCCGCCGGGTGATCTGACTGCGCCAGACATGCACCCCCAGCGTCCGGTCGGTCAGGTAGTCGTCAAGCCGTGATCCGGGCTCCAGCAAACTCGGCACCCGCTCATACGGCACCGGATAGAACACATCCTGCGGCTGGATCGGTTCGATGCCCAACTGCCTGCAGAAATATGTCAACGGAAACGGGCCTGTAGCCCCGAACTGCATGTCCTCGGGTGGGACCTTCTCGCCGAACAGCCGCCGCACCGCCACCTCTACCCGCCGCATCGGCGGCAGGTACGGCACCATCAGCCGCCGCTCCGACGCGGTGAACACCCCCAGCATCGACTGCAGCAGCGGCGATCCGGCCGGTATCCGCAGCACCGCATTGTTGATCGAGTCGGGGGTTTCGTAGCCGAGCACATAATCCGGCAGATCTTGCAACGGCTTGAGGCAGATCATGTCGAGGTCCGCCCACAGCCCCCGCTCCTCCGCCATCAGCATCAGCCGAAACCGGTCCGAGAACACCGCCGGCGTGCCATGCCCCTTGTAGAACACCAAGTCTTCAGCCGGCAGTATGCTCGCTGCATCCAGCCGGTTCACACCGGCCGGCAACCCCTCGAGCGGCTCATAACTATAGATGTCGACCCGGTGTCCGGCCGCGAGATAGCTGGCGGCAGACAGCGTTTCCAGCCAACTCACCGGCCCATGCCAGAAGGAAACGATCGTGGGCAGCACCGGCAAAGTCCATGAAGGCCGCCGCGTCTGTGCGGCAGCCCTCCTCTACCCGCCGGACACGGCGGGAGACAACCCTAGCCGTTGGCGACAGCGCGGTGTTCGCTGGCCGCGCGCTTGCGGAAGGCATGCGCCCGCCACAGCTCGAAGATACCGGCAGCCTCTTCGCGATCCAGCGCACGGAAGCGGCTCAGCACCATGGTCTTGTCGCTCTCGGTCGGCAGGTCGCGCCAGGGCAGCGTCGCCACCACGGCCTCGAACAGCTCCGGCGCCAGGCCGGCCGCCCGCAGCGCCACGGTGATCGCTACATAATCCTGGCTAGCAAGCCACTTCAGGAACACTTCCGGCCCGACCTTGAGCCAAACCGTCAGCGCCGCCGCCGCATGGTGGCCATAGCCGAACCGGGCGAACCGGGCGAGCGCCCGGTCGTCGAGCTGCTTGCGGTCCGACAGCGCCTTGACCTGGTTGTAAGCCAGCTTCCATTCATTGGCCGAGAAACCGGCCCGGTTGCGCATGCGGTTGTAGACCACGGCGTTGATCTTGCCGGCGGCTACCGGGTCGACCGGACGGGTTATCTGCGCCAGGCTGTCCAGCACGCGGTTGGCAGCGGTGTCGATCTCGCCGCGCAGCACCTTCCAGTCGATATCCGAGCGTCCGCGCAGGTCGGCTGCAATCTCGGCATCGCGGGTGGCGCGTTCCACCAGCCGCTCCACTGTCGTCGGGTCGAGTTCGGCATTGGCGTTGCGCACCAGGCGCGTCACCGACGTGGTGCCGCCATGCTCGACGATGGCACCGCTCACCCGATCGGCGACGACAGCACGGCCGGCAATGGCCACGCGGTGCTCTTCGCTCTGGTGGCTGATGATGTCGATCAGGTCATCGTCGCTGAGTACGCTGGAGAACTCCAGCAGCGGTCGGGCCACTTCGATATCGTCGTTGGCGAGCTTGACCACCACCGTGCCCGGGGCGCGCTCGAGTGGGGCCAGCACCCGCGCCACGTGCGCTCGTGCCTCGACTTCCACCATTTCGGCGAGCTGGCAGAGCACTTCGTCGTACTGGGCCACCTGCTCGTCGTCACAGCGGTCGGAGACGTAGCTGAACAGCTGCGCCATGTTGCGAAACAATTGCTCGCGTTCCGAATGGCTGTCCTCGCCATTCAACACGCGGAAAGTCAAAAAGGCCCTCTGGCCCGCTTCCAGCTCATTCATCGAGGTCCCTCCGGCTTCTGCCGTTACTGACGGAGACGATGACCTTGCAAACTCTTGTGGCGGCTGAAGGCGAAGGGTGGAATTTGCTTAAAATTGTAGACGGAGGCCCCGGAGAGAGATGCTCTCTCCGGGGCCGTGGTGCCTAGCGGTCCGAATAGACGAGGTCGAAGCGGTCGGCGTTCATCACCTTGACCCAGGCGGCGACGAAGTCGCTGACGAACTTCGGAGCGCTGTCGGCCTGCGCGTAAACCTCTGCCAATGCTCGCAATTGCGAGTGCGAGCCGAAGATCAGATCGACACGGGTGCCCGTCCACTTCAGCTGACCGGTCTTGCGGTCGCGCCCCTCGTAGACGCCCTCCTCGCCCGCCGGCTTCCAGTAGGTGCGCATGTCGAGCAGGTTGACGAAGAAGTCGTTCGA
>JAEZFJ010000389.1 GCA_023437755.1 Pseudomonadota bacterium | reverse complement strand
CTCCTGACTCTGGACGCAAGAAACCGGGCGCCCCCAATAGATTGGAGGCGGCGCCCGCAGATGCTGGTGGGCCCACCAGGACTCGAACCTGGAACCAGACCGTTATGAGCGGTCGGCTCTAACCATTGAGCTATAGGCCCTCGGGAGAGGGTCTTAGCAAAGCGCGGGGCTGTGTCAAAGGGAGTCTAGTGCTGCCAGACCACGAGGCCGGCGGCAGTGGCCATCATGACCCCGGCGGTCTTGTTGAGCCGGCCCAGGGCGCGGGGGCTGGTGAACATCTGCCGGGCAGCGGCGGCGAGCCAGGCATAGCCGCAGCCGATCAGCAGCAGCACGACGACCACGATGGCGGTGAGCTCGGCGAAGGCCAGCGGGGTCATCTGGTCGAGCGGGATCACCGTAGGCAGGATAGCCAGGTAGAAGACGATGGTCTTGGGATTGCCCATGGTCAGCGAGAAACCGGCAAGGAAGGTTTTCCAGCCGTCTTCGTTCTTCGGCTTCATCTGCTCGGCGCCGGGGCGGGCCGTCCAGAACTTCCAGGCGATGTAGAGCAGGTAGGCGGCACCAGCCCAACGGACGACGGTGAAAACCGGGCCGAACCAGGTGGCGATGGCGGCCAGTCCGAACACGGCGAAGACGAAGTAGACGAGATCGCCAGCCAGAATGCCGAGCACCATCGGGAAGGCGCCGCGGAAGCCGCCCCCGAGAGCCCGCGCCACAACGGCGGCCACGCCCGGTCCAGGGACCAGAACGGCGATGGCATAGGCGAGGGTAAAGGCGGCGAGGGTGAACAGGTCCATTGGGGCACCGGTGCGATTGGGCGAGGACATTACTCCCCGGCACCTGGCCTGCCAATGGGCGGTTGCGCCGCAGCGGCGCTGCATCTAGATTGCAGCCAGCGCAACCCAACAGGACGGTGCACCGTGGATTTCAGCCCTGAAGCAATGCCGATCAGCCTTGCCCACGGGGATATCCATGCCTGCATCCATCGTTCTATCCGGTCTTTCGCTCCAAACGCCTGACGGGCGTCCGCTTTTTTCCCATCTCGATCTCGGTTTCGGTCCGCACCGCACGGGGCTGGTCGGGCGCAACGGCGTCGGCAAGTCGACGCTGCTGCGCGTGATCAGCGGTGAACTGGCGCCGCCGGCGGGGCGGATAACCGTCGACGGCCGCGTCGGCGTGCTGCGGCAGGCGGTGGCGGCCGGCGCGGAGACGGTGGCGGACCTGTTCGGAGTGGCCGAGGCGCTGGCGCTGGTGGAGCGTGCCGTTTCCGGCGTCGCGACGGCGGAAGAGTTGGCGGAGGCTGACTGGACGCTGGAGAGCCGGGTGGAGGAGACTCTTGGACGGCTGGGCCTGGCGGTGGAGCCGCGGCGACCGTTGCAGACGCTGTCGGGCGGGCAGCGGACGCGGGCGGCACTGGCGGCGCTGGTGTTTGCCGAACCGGACTTCATCCTGCTGGACGAACCGACCAACAACCTCGATGCGGATGGCCGCGCGGCAGTGGTGGACCTGCTCAGGAGCTGGCGCGGCGGAGCGATCGTGGTCAGCCATGATCGCGAACTCCTCGAGACCATGGACGCCATCGTCGAGCTGACGAGCCTGGGGGTCACGACCTATGGCGGGTCCTACAGCGCGTATCGGACGCAGAAGGCGCAGGAGCTGCAATCGGCGCAGCATGAGCTGTCGACCGCCGAGCGGCAGGTGGCGGAGGTGGCGCGCAAGGCGCAGGAGGCGCGAGAGCGGCAGGCCCGGCGCGATTCCGGCGGGCGGAAGGAGGCGAAGCGCGGCGGCGCGCCCAAGATCCTGCTCGGCGCGCGCAAGGAAAATGCCGAGAACAGTGCCGGAGCCGGATCCGTGCTGGCGGAGCGGCAGGCGGAGGCCGCCGGAACGGCGCTCAGTCGGGCGCGGGAGCGGGTGGAGGTGCTGACGCCGTTCTCGGTGCGGCTGGAGCCGAGCGGGTTGCCAGCCGGCAAGACGGTGCTGCAGGCGAGTGGGGTGACGGGCGGCTACGATCCGGAGCGGCCGGTGGTGCGGGAGTTCTCGCTGACGATGATCGGGCCGGAGCGGGTGGCGCTGGTGGGGCCGAACGGGGCCGGCAAGACAACGCTGCTGAACCTGCTGACGGGACGGCTCAAGCCAGCGAGCGGCACCGTTGTCCTGGGCGGGCCTGTGGCGATGCTCGACCAGCAGGTGAGCCTGCTCGATCCGGCGGAGTCGATCCTCGACAACTTCCGTCGATTGAACCCCGACAGCACCGAGAACCAGTGCCGGGCGGTGCTGGCGGCATTCATGTTCCGCGCCGACGCCGCGCTGCAGCGGGTGGGGACGCTGAGCGGAGGGCAGATGCTGCGGGCGGGGCTTGCCTGTGTGCTCGGGGGGACGACCCCGCCGACGCTGCTGGTGCTGGACGAGCCGACCAACCACCTCGACGTGGAGTCGATCGAGGTGGTGGAGGCAGGGCTGAGGGCGTTCGACGGGGCGATGTTCGTGGTCAGCCACGACCCGGTGTTTCTGGAGAACATCGGGGTGGAGCGGCGGGTGGAGGTGGAGGGAGCCGGGGTATCGCTGGCTGACTAGGGCAGGCGGGCAAGTCGCTCCGTCAGGAGAGAGTAGAAACCGTCGGCATCGGCGGAGCGCATGAAGGTGGCGTTGCGGGGGCGGTCGGTGACGTGCCAGTAGTCGGCCACAGTCATGCCCACCGTCAACTCGCTGGCGGTCTCGACGGTGACGTTGCAGAGGCGGCCTTCGAACAGGTGGGGCTGGAGCAGGTAGGCGATCACGGTGGGATCATGCAGCGGGGCGCCGTCCCAGCCGTATTTCCTGAGGTCGAAGGATTCCGAGAAGGTCAGCATGTCGTAGACGGCTCGGCCGCTGCGGTTGCCGAGACCCCGGATGGCATCGAGGCGCGCCCGCGTCGACTGTACCTGATGGGTGACATCGAGCGGCATGATGGTGATCGGCACGCCCGAGCGCAGCACGACATCGGCGGCTTCCGGATCGACATAGATGTTGAACTCGGCGGCGGGAGTGATGTTGCCCACCTCGAAATAGGCCCCGCCCATCATGACGATCTCGCCGATCACTTCGGCGATGCGCGGCTCCTTGACCAGGGCCATGCCGATGTTGGTGAGCGGCCCGAGGGTGCACAGGGTGATGCTGCCCGGCTCGGAGCCCATCAGGGTGTCGATGATCCAGTCGACGCCGTGCTGCGGCTGCAGCGGCACCGTGGGATCGGGCAGGTCGGGGCCGTTGAGGCCGGTGTCGCCGTGTACGTGCTCGGCGGTGACGAGGGTGCGGCGCATCGGGCGCGCGCAGCCGGCAAAGATCGGCACCTCGGTGCGGCCGGACAGCTCCACCACCTTGCGGGCATTGTTGGCGTTGTGGTGAAGGCCGACATTGCCGGCGACGGCAACGATGCCGAGCACGTCCAGCTCTTCCGGTGAAGCGAGGGCGAGCAGGATGGCCACGGCGTCGTCCTGGCCGGGGTCGGTGTCGATAATGATCTTGCGGGACATGGTGTTAGGCTCAAGCGAGTCGGGTAGGGCCACACTAGTCGGCTCCGGCGGTGCGGTCGACGGGGCGGCATCAGGAACATTCAAGCCCCGGCGGCGTTGGTGCTCCTGCGGGGAGCTTCAAACATTTGGTCGTGGAATGGCGCGCAAAGCGGCACCTAGAGACATGGACGAGAGCCAATTCGAGCGCGTCCTTGGAAACGCTGGCCAGTTAGCCCTGGTTTTTATCGGATTGCTGGCTCTGCTGGTGGCGCTGCAGAGTGGGCAGGTGTTCCTGGCCCCGGTGACGCTGGCGATAATTGTCGGGCTGATGTTCGGCCCCGTCGCGGATCGACTCGAGGCCATCGGCATACCCGACGCGCTGTCGGCAGGGCTCGTGGTCATCGCCCTGATTGCCCTGATTCTGGTTGGCATGGTCCTGTTCGCTGTGCCGCTATCAGAATGGGTCGCCCGTGCCCCGGTGATGTGGCAGCGGCTGCAGGAGCAGTTGGCGACGCTGGAGGGGCCGCTCGAGGCAATCGGCTCGTTCCAGGAGCAGGTGAGCGGCATCTTCAAGGACGGCAACGCAATGTCCGTCACGGTGGAAGACAACGCGCAGGTGTTCACTCTCGCCATGCTGGCGCCGGCGATCGGCGCTCAGATCCTGATCTTCCTCGCCAGCCTCTACTTTTTCCTCGCGACCCGCGACCACATCCGCATCTCGGTGCTGTCGCTGTGCGTCAGCCGCCGGATGCGCTGGCGCACCGCCCATGTGTTCCGTGATGTGGAGGCCAAGGTCAGCCGCTATCTGATCTCGATCACCACGATCAACATCTGCGTCGCCGTTGCCGTGACGCTGGTCATGTGGGCAATCGGCATGCCGTCACCGCTGCTCTGGGGGGCGCTGGCCGGGGTGCTGAACTACATACCTTATGTGGGGCAGGGACTGATGATCCTGATCCTGCTGGCGGTCGGGCTCGGCACGCAGACGGAGCTGACGGCGATCCTGCTGCCGGTGGCGTGCTATGTTGCCATCAACTTTACCGAGGGGCAGATCATCACGCCGCACTTCATTGGGCGGACGATGACGCTGAACCCGTTCATCATCTTCCTGTCAATCACCTTCTGGCTGTGGTCGTGGGGCCCGGTTGGTGGCCTCATCGCCGTGCCGAGTCTGCTGATCGCGCAGTCGCTGCTGCTGCATGCGCTGCCGAGCAAGCCGCTGATGCCGAAGCACCCGGTGCGCCGCACGCGCAACATGACCGACCGCGAAGCGCTGCTGGTCAATACGGCGCAGGCCATCCGCGAGCAGACCGAGGAAGAGGCGGAGGCGGAACAGAAGGACGGCGAGCCGCAGTCCGAGCGCAAGCAGGAGAGGATGTTGCCACCACAAGGGACCGCGCCTTCGGGTGTGGAGCAGTCGGCGTAGATCGCCCATGCACCAGCGGCGCTTGACGCCTGCGGCGAGCGCCACAACATTGCCCTGACCAGCAGGGGGATCAGTGGTGGCGGGCGAAGCAGTCGAAGCAGCAGCGCATGCGGCCGCACACGGAGTAGACCTCGTGCCGATCGTGGCGCTGCTCGCCAGCGCCGTGGTCGCGGTGCCGCTGTTCAAGCGGCTGGGCCTGGGATCGGTGCTCGGCTACCTCGCTGCCGGACTGCTCCTTGGGCCGTCGGTGAGCGGGCTCGTCTCTGATCCGGAATCGGTGCTGACCATCGCCGAGCTCGGCGTTGTCATGTTCCTGTTCATCATCGGGCTCGAGATGGAACCGCGGCGGCTGTGGGCGCTGCGCAAGCAGATCTTCGGACTGGGTGTGATCCAGGTCGGCACCTGCGGCGCACTGCTGACCGGCGCCGGCATCCTGCTCGGTTTCCCGCCGGTGGTGGCGTTCATCTTCGGCATGGGCTTCGTGCTGACCTCGACGGCTATCGTGATGCAGATCCTGGGGGAGCGCGGGGAGCTCGCCAGCGATCGTGGCCAGCGGATGGTATCGATCCTGCTGCTCGAAGACCTCGCCATTGTGCCGTTGCTGGCGGTGGTAGCATTTCTGGCTCCCGCGGCCGACGCCGAAGTCAGCCTGTTCGAGCGCGTGGTGTCGGTGCTGGTGCCCATCGGGGCGGTGCTGCTGCTGATCTTTCTGGGGCGGCGGATCATGAACCCGCTGTTTCGCCTGCTGGCTGGGGCGAAGCTCCGCGAGGTGATGACCGCGGCGGCGCTGCTGGTGATCCTGGGAGCGGCACTACTGTTCCAGGCGAGCGGCCTGTCGACGGCGATGGGAGCTTTCCTTGCCGGCGTGCTGCTCTCGACCTCGTCTTTCAAGCACCAGCTCGAAGCGGATGTCGAGCCGTTCCGCGGCATCCTGCTCGGGCTGTTCTTCCTTGCCGTCGGCATGTCGCTCGACCTCAGCGTGGTGGCCGAGAGCTGGCAGATCATCGCGATCAGCGTGGTGGCTTTCATGCTGATCAAGGGCGGGGCGATCTACATGATCGCGCGAATGCTGCGATCCTCGCATGGTGAAGCGCTGGAGCGGGCAGTGCTGATGGGGCAGGGCGGCGAGTTCGCCTTCGTTCTCTACACAACGGCGGTCGCCAATGGGCTCATCGACGGGCCGACGAATGCGGTCTTCACCGCCACGGTGATCGTGTCGATGATCCTGACGCCATTCGCCATCATCGCCCTGCGCTACGTGATGCCGAAGGCAGCCGGGCCATCGCTGGACGGCGTCGAGCCGGCGCTTGGCCTGAAGGCCAGTGTGCTCATCATCGGTTTTGGTCGCTTCGGGCAGATCGCCAGCCAGCCGCTCCTTGCACGGCACCAATCCGTTTCGATCATCGACAATGATCCGGAGATGATCCGGGCGGCGGCGCAGATCGGCTTCAAGGTCTATTATGGCGACGGCACGCGCCTTGATATCCTGCATGCGGCCGGTGCGGCGACAGCGGACGTGATCCTGGTCTGCACCGACAGCAAGGAACAGACCACCCGTATCGTGAGCCTGCTGCGGGACGATTTCCCGCTGGCCCGGGTGATGGCTCGCGCCTTCGACCGCGGCCACGCCATCGAACTGGTCAAGGCCGGGGTGGACTACCAGGTGCGCGAGCTGTTCGAATCGGCGGTGGCCTTCGGCGGGGAAGCGATCCGCCGGCTCGGGGCCAGTGAAGAGGAGGCGGATGAAGTGGTGGCGGGCGTCCGCGGCCGCGACCGGCAGCGCTTCGAACTGCAACTGGCGGGAGAAGACTGGCGTTCGCTCGGAAGGCTATTGCTCAGCAATGCCGAAGACCAGGCGCGCGAAGGCGGAATGCCGGCGCGGTCTGGAGCTCCCTCCGGGAGCGCGCAGACTGCAGGAGCGCCGGAGGCGGCGTCCTGACGGGACTTCCGCCTGCCGAGATTAAGTGCAAGACTGACAGCCACAGAGGGGAAGCTGTTCGTCATGAAATCTGGATTGCGATATGCCGCAAAAGCCACTCGTTACCGACGTGCCGACCCCCGGCCCGGGTGCTCCTACCGCTGAGGCACTTGAGGCCGAAATCCTCGAACGGCTGATCTACTCCATCGGCAAGGATCCGGTGGTCGCCCGACCGCACGACTGGCTGGAGGCGACGATCCTCGCTGTTCGGGACCGGGTCATGGACCGCTGGATGGAGTCCTCGCGTGAGACGTGGCGCACGTCAAGAAAGCGCGTCTACTATCTCAGCCTCGAGTTCCTGATCGGCCGGCTGATGCGTGACGCGATGAGCAATGTCGGGCTGATGGAGCCGGTGCGGCAGGCGCTGAAGAACCTGAAGGTCGACCTTGGCGACCTGATCAATCTCGAACCGGACGCAGCGCTGGGCAATGGCGGCCTGGGGCGACTGGCGGCGTGCTTTCTCGAGTCGATGTCGACGCTGCAGATTCCGGCGTACGGGTACGGCATCCGCTATGTGCACGGGCTGTTCCGGCAGGAGATGAGCGAAGGCTGGCAGGTTGAACTGCCCGAGGATTGGCTCGCCCACGGCAACCCGTGGGAGTTCGAGCGGCGGGAGAGTGCCTATGAAATCGGCTTCGGCGGCCATGTGGAGCCGGTGACCGATCCCGACGGCACCGTGCGGCAGGAATGGCGGCCCAACGACCATCTGCTGGCGGTGGCCTATGATACCCCAATCGTCGGATGGCGCGGAGCGCGGGTGAATACGTTGCGCCTCTGGAGCGCGCAGCCGATCGACCCGATCCTGCTCGACAAGTTCAACTCCGGCGACCATATCGGCGCACTCGAGGAGAGCGCGCGTGCCGGAGCGATCACCCGGGTGCTCTATCCGGCGGATTCGACGGCGGCGGGGCAGGAGCTGCGGCTGCGGCAGGAGTTTTTCTTCTCCTCTGCCTCGCTGCAGGACATCGTGCGGCGACATCTGCAGCATTATGGCGACCTCGGTTCGCTGCCGGACAAGGTGGCGATCCAGCTCAACGATACGCATCCGGCGATTTCCATCGCCGAGATGATGCGTATTCTGGTTGATATCAACGGCCTGAAATGGACGGAGGCGTGGCGGCTGACGCGTGGCACCTTCGGCTACACCAACCACACGCTGCTGCCTGAGGCACTGGAGAGCTGGCCGGTGTCGCTGATGGAGCGACTGCTGCCGCGGCACATGCAGATCATCTACCAGATCAATGCCGACGTGCTGGCCGAAGCGCGGCAGCGTGCCAAGTTCTCCGACGCGCAGATTGCCAGCGTGTCGTTGATCGACGAGCATGGCGGGCGTCGGGTGCGCATGGGCCAATTGGCGTTCGTCGGCTCGCACTCGATCAACGGGGTCTCGGCGCTCCACACGGACCTGATGAAGCAGACCGTGTTTGCCGACCTGCACAAGCTTTATCCGGAGCGGATCAACAACAAGACCAACGGCATCACACCGCGGCGGTGGCTGATGCAATGCAACCCGGAACTGACGCGGCTGATTGGCGAGCGCATCGGGCAGGGCTTCCTTGATGACATCAACCTGCTCAACGGCCTCGACACGCATGCCGATGATCGCACGTTCCAGGATCAGTTCGCGGCCGTGAAGCTGGCCAACAAGGAACGCCTGGCGAAACTGATCAAGGCTCGCCTCAACGTGACGGTGTCGCCCGAGGCGTTGTTTGACGTTCAGATCAAGAGAATCCACGAATACAAGCGGCAACTGCTCAACATCATCCAAGCCGTTGCGATGTATGACGAAATTCGCGCGCACCCGGAACGCGAGTTCGAGCCGCGCGTTAAGGTGTTCGCTGGCAAGGCGGCGCCGGGATACTGGAACGCCAAGCTCATCATCAAACTGATCAACGACGTCGCCAAGGTCATCAACAATGACCCGGCGGTCCGCGGGCTGCTCAAGGTGGTGTTCCTGCCCAACTACAATGTGAGCCTAGCGGAGATGATCGTGCCCGCCGCCGACCTTTCGGAGCAGATTTCGACGGCCGGCATGGAGGCTTCCGGCACCGGAAACATGAAGTTCATGGCCAATGGGGCCCTGACCATCGGCACGATGGATGGTGCCAATGTCGAGATGCACAAGGAAGTGGGCGCGGACAACATCGTCATCTTCGGTATGTCGGCCGAGGAAGTGAACGACAGGCGGGCACGCAGCGAGGTGCCACGGTTGGCCATCGACAAGTCGCCCCGGCTCAAGGAAGCTCTCGAGTCGATCGCCTCGGGTGTGTTTTCCCCGGACGACCCCAACCGGTACCGCGACCTGATCGGCGGGCTCTATGACCATGACTGGTTCATGGTGGCGCGCGACTTCGACGCCTACGACGCGGCGCAAGGCCAGGTGAACGAACTTTGGCTGGACCGGAAGCGTTGGTACGGCATGGCGGTGCGCAACACCGCCCGCGTCGGCTTCTTCTCCTCCGATCGCACCATCAGCCAGTACGCTGCAG
>JAEZFJ010000306.1 GCA_023437755.1 Pseudomonadota bacterium | reverse complement strand
CTTCGAGGCCCGCACCTCCGCTGCCAACATGGTGCTGCTGGCCTTGATGATCCTGCTCAACGCCATCGCCATTTTCCTCCGTTCCCGGCTGGAAAAGCGTGCCTAAGGAGGCTCAAATGGACCTGCTCGCCGCCAAGGTGAAAAAGACCAGTCAGACCGTGGATGCCTCGATGAACCCCACCGACGTGCTGGATCGTCCGATCCGCCTCACCGCCCGGGACGTGACCGTGCACTACGGCACCAAGCAGGCGCTGTTCGGCATCTCGATCGACATCCCCGACCGCGCCGTCACCGCCTTTATCGGCCCGTCGGGCTGCGGCAAGTCCACCTTCCTGCGCTGCATCAACCGCATGAACGACACCATCGAAGGCGCCAGGGTGGGCGGCACCATCAAGCTCGACGGCGAAGACATCTACGATCCCAGCCTCGACGTGGTCGAACTGCGCGCCCGCGTCGGCATGGTGTTCCAGAAGCCCAACCCCTTCCCCAAATCGATCTACGACAACGTCGCCTATGGCCCGCGCATCCACGGCCTTGCCCGCAACAAGTCCGAGCTCGACGAGATCGTCGTTTCCTCGCTCCGCAAGGCCGGCCTCTTCGAGGAAGTGAAGGACCGCCTCGCCGAACCCGGCACCGGCCTCTCCGGCGGCCAGCAGCAGCGCCTCTGCATCGCCCGCGCCATCGCCGTCGGCCCCGAGGTCATCCTGATGGACGAGCCCTGCTCGGCGCTCGACCCCATCGCCACCGCCATCATCGAGGAACTCATTGACGAGCTGCGCGAGAACTACACCATCGTGATCGTCACCCACTCGATGCAGCAGGCGGCCCGCGTCTCCCAGAAGACCGCCTTCTTCCACCTCGGCAATCTGATCGAGCAGGGCGACACTGAAGAGATCTTCACCAACCCGGTGAACAAGCAGACCCAGGACTACATCATGGGCCGCATCGGCTGATCGCGGATTTCAGGAGACAGCACATGCCCGCCCCCGGTACCGACCACATCGTCACCGCCTACAGCGAGGAGCTCAACACCCTCGCCCAGTCCATCGCCGAGATGGGCGGCCAGGTCGAACTCGCCATCGAGAACGGCACCAAGGCCCTGCTCAAGCTCGACCGCGAACTGGCCGACCTCACCATCATCGCCGACCAGCGCATCGACGACATGCAGCGCAGGATCGATGAGATGGCGGTTTCGATGATCGCCCGCCGCCAGCCCATGGCGTCGGATCTCCGGGCCATCATCACCGCCATCCACGTCGCCAACGACCTCGAGCGCGTCGGCGACATGGCCAAGCAGTTGGCCCGCCGCTCGCTGAAGCTCGAAAGTCTCAACCTCCAGCCCACCTTCTACAACGGCGTCAAGAACATGACGGCGCTGGTCCAGCGCCAGGTGAAGGGCGCGCTCGATGCCTATGCCAATCGCGACTCCGCCGGCGCCATCGACGTCTGCAACCGCGACGACGAGGTCGATGCTATGCACACCTCGCTGTTCCGCGAACTCCTCACCTACATGATGGAAGACCCGCGCAACATCACCCCCTGCACCCAGCTGCTGTTCTGCGCCAAGAGCCTGGAGCGCATCGGCGACCACGCCACCAACATCGCCGAGCGCGCCTACTATCTGCAGACCGGCAAGCAGCTCACCAGCGAAGTCCAGGAACTCCACCGCGTCCAGATCAAGGCCTAGCGACCACCGCCTTCTCTCCCCCCTCCCCTTCAGGGGGAGGTGAGGTGGGGGTCCCATTTCCGACGGAGCAACCATGCCCGCCACCATTCTCCTCGTCGAAGACGAAGCCGATATCGCCATCCTCTTGCGCTACAATCTCGAGGCCGAGGGCTTCCGGGTCGCCACTGCCGAGACGGGCGACGAAGCCATCCAGCACATCCAGGAAAAGCTCCCCGACCTGATCCTGCTCGACTGGATGCTGCCCGAAGTCTCCGGCATCGAACTCTGCCGCCGCTTCCGCGCCCGCGAGGAAACTGCCCGCGTGCCGATCATCATGCTCACGGCCCGCGGCGAGGAAGAAGAGCGCGTGCGCGGCCTCACCACCGGAGCCGACGACTACATCGTCAAGCCGTTCTCCGTCCCCGAGCTCATCGCCCGCATCCATGCCCTGCTGCGCCGGGCCAACCCCAATCTTCTCACCGCGTCCCTCAGGCTCGGCGACCTAGAGCTCGACCGCACCACCCACCGCGTCCGCCGTGGCGCGCGCGACGTCCATCTGGGTCCCACCGAATATCGCCTGCTCGAATACCTGATGCGCCATCCCGGCCGCGTCTACTCGCGCGAGCAACTGCTCGACGGCGTCTGGGGCAACGACGTCTATGTCGACGAGCGCACCGTCGACGTCCACATCGGCCGCCTGCGTCGCGCCATCAATCGCGGCCGCGACGCCGATCCCATCCGCACCGTCCGCGGCGCCGGCTACGCCTTCGACGAACGCTTCGGGCAGCCGGCATAACTGGTTCGGTGCGCTCCTCTGGCACAAGGGGTGGCCGTGCATAGCGCAACACCGCCGCGCCGCTACCCCGCTTGCCGATGCCTTCGAACACCATGGCCAGCAGCCGCTGGATGTCGGGCTGATCGACCCTGGCCACCGACAGCGCAGAAAGCATCGCCTGGCCATATATCCCGAGCAGCACCAAGGTCATGAAACCAGCGTCCTCGTCCTGTAGGACGAGACC
>JAEZFJ010000284.1 GCA_023437755.1 Pseudomonadota bacterium | reverse complement strand
GGAAGGCTCCAAGGGCTTCACCAAGGCCCTGTGCGACGAGATGGGCATCCCAACGGCCCGCTATGCCCGCTTCGATAACGAGGCCGACGCGCTGGCCTATGTCTACTCTGAGGGCGCTCCAATCGTGATCAAGGCCGATGGGCTGGCGGCCGGCAAGGGCGTGACGGTCGCCATGACCCTCGAAGAGGCGGAGGCGGCCATTGCCGACTGTTTCGCCGGCGCCTTCGGGCAGTCCGGCGCCGAAGTGGTGGTGGAGGAATTAATGGAGGGCGAAGAGGTCAGCATGTTCGTGCTCAGCGACGGCACCGACATCCTGCCGCTGACCACCGCGCAGGACCACAAGCGCGCTCTTGATGGCGACCAGGGACCGAATACCGGTGGCATGGGAGCCTACTCGCCGGCGCCGGTGCTCACGCGCGAACTCTACGACCGCGCCATCGCCGAAATCATCCTCCCCACGGTCAAAGGCCTCGCCGCTCGCGGCACGCCCTATCGGGGCGTGCTCTATGCCGGGCTCATGCTGACGGCGGAGGGACCGAAGCTGGTGGAGTACAATGCCCGCTTTGGCGATCCGGAATGTCAGGTGATGATGATGCGGCTCGACAGCGACCTGTTGGACCTGCTGCAGGCCACCGCCAGCGGCAGTCTCAAGGGCATGGACGTGCGCTGGAAGGACGCCTGGGCGCTGACGGTGATCCTGGCGACCAAGGGTTATCCCGGCAGCTACGGCAAGGGATCCGAGATCCGCGGGCTCGATCAGCTCGACGATCCTGAGGTCCAGGTCTTCCACGCCGGAACGCGCCGCGATGGTGGGCGTTTAGTTGCTGCCGGCGGGCGCGTGCTCAACGTCACGGCGCTCGGAACCACGGTGAAAGATGCAAGGGACCGTGCTTACCGCAGCCTGGACAAGATTGACTGGCCGGAAGGCTTTAGCCGCAGCGACATCGGTTGGCGCGAAATCAGTCGGTCCGGCACCTGAACCCTTTTTCAATCTCACCCGCCTAACCTATCTCAGGTCCGTCTTCGACGAGGCGCCGCCGCCCCGACCGCTGACGCCGCTGCAACTGCGCGGCAAGCGGCTGGTCGAGCGGCTGCGCTCCAAGGGCAAGGAGCGGGACGGCATGAGCACGGTTTCGGGTCCACGGATCGGGGTAGCGCTGGGTGGCGGCTCGGCGCGCGGACTGACGCATATCCCCTATATCGAAGCGATGGATGAGTTGGGGCTCAGGCCGTCGGTAATCTCGGGCACCTCGATCGGCGCCCTGATCGGGGCCGGCTGGGCGGCGGGCATGACCGGCAAGGAGCTGCGCGAGCACTCGTTCGAGGTGCTCGGCACCATGCGCATCATCGCCGGCCGGCTCTGGAGCCACCATGTTCGCGGACTGTCCGGCCTGTTCAAGAGCGGGCTTTCGGTGCAGCTCGAGGCGTCCAGTATCGTCGACGCGTTCACGCCCGAGCATTTCCCGCATGAGTTCAAGGACCTCAAGGTGCCGCTCTATGTGGTGGCGACCGACTTCCAGTCCTGGCACCAGACGGTGTTCAACTCCGGACCGCTCCGGCCGGCAGTGGCGGCGTCGATCGCCATTCCGTCGCTGTTCAAGCCGGTGGTGCACGCCAACCACGTGCTGGTGGATGGCAGCGTGGTCAATCCGCTGCCCCTCGACCAGGCCGATATCGACACCGATTTCCTGATCGGCATCGACGTCAACGGCGACCCGTCAGAGGGGCTGTTCAAGACCGACCACCGGCCGCTCGACGTCTGGTTCGGCTCGGCGCAGATCATGATGCATTCACTGATCGCCCACCAGCTCGCGGCCTATCCGCCGGACGTCTATGTGCGCCCGCATGTGGCGCGGTTCGGGGCGCACGAGTTCTGGCGGGTGCGTGAGATCCTCAATCACGTCGATGCCGAGAAGGATCGCTTCAAGCGCATCATCGAGCAGAAGATGGAAGACTACATCGCCGACCGTCAGCCGGTGATCGACAGCAACCCGAACGACTAGTCGCGCAGGCCGCGGAAGAAATCGCGCAGCAGCGCTTCGGAACGGCTGGCGCCGAGGCCGCCGATCACCTCCGGGCGATGATGGCAGGTGGGCTGGGCAAAGAGGCGAACGCCGTTGTCGACGGCGCCGGCCTTGGGGTCTTCGGCACCGTAGTAGACCCGACGCAGGCGGGTGTGGGCGATGGCACCGGCGCACATGGCGCAGGGTTCGAGCGTCACATAGAGGTCGCAACCATCGAGCCGGCCGGTGCCGCGAGCCTCGAGAGCGGCGCGGATGGCGAGGAACTCGGCATGGGCGGTGGGGTCGCGCAGCGCCTGCATGCGGTTGCGCTCCGCGGCTAGCACGCGTTCACCTTCGACGATCACGGCAGCGACCGGCGCTTCGCCGGCCGCAGCGGCTTCGGCAGCAAGGCGGAGGGCAAGGTCCATGGGTGAGGTCGCGGGCGGCATGGCCATTGGCTAGCGGTTCGGCATCGGAAGGGAAAGCCGAAAACGGCGAAAGGCCGACCGCACCACCGGCCGACCTCTCAACGTGCTTTGGAGGGCAGTAAACTCGTCTAGATGGCGTCCGGCTGGCCGGGCTTGCGCCGGTTGAGGAAGCGCGGGCGTCGTGAGGCGTCGGCGGCGAGCCGGCGGCGCGGGGCAGGGGCAGAGGCGGTGACGCCGCTCACCTGCTGGCTATAGGGCAGGTAGGTGCCGTCGCCGGCCTTGATGAACAGCGGCAGGCGGAGCTTCT
>JAEZFJ010000279.1 GCA_023437755.1 Pseudomonadota bacterium | reverse complement strand
GGCTGATGTAGATGCTGTTGGGTAGGACTGCGAGCGGCCTGTTCTGGATGCACCGCTATGTCGAGCGGGCCGAGAACATGGCGCGAATTGTCGACGCCGGCTTGCGTATGGCCCTGACCCGCAGCTCGAGCGCGCAGGAAGAGTGGTCTTCGGTCGTTCTCTCGGCTGGCGCGATGGAGGCCTTCAAGGCCAAGCACGCCCGGTTCACGGCGGCTGATGTCTCAGACTTCCTGCTGCGAGATCCTGATAACCCTTCGAGCGTCATCTCATGCATCGAAGCAACCCGCTTCAATGCCCGCATGGTCCGCACCGCCCTCACAAGGGATGCCTGGGAGGCTGTCAACGAGGCCTGGATGGCTCTCAGGAATGCCCTGAGCGCACCCGTGCCGGAAAGCGAGCTGCCGCCCCTGCTGGACCACATCAAGCGAGAAGCATCCCTGATCCGTGGCGCCTTCCACGGCACCATGCTGCGCAACGAGATCTTCAACTTCTCCCGCATCGGAACCTTCATCGAGCGTGCAGACAACACCTCGCGCATTCTGGACGTGAAGTACTATGTGCTCCTGCCTGCCACCTCCTATGTCGGTGGCACGATGGACAATCATCAATGGGAGTCGATTCTCCGCTCAGTGTCTGCCCACCGCTCCTACCGTTGGGTCTACGACACGCAGTATACGCCGGTGCAGATCGCCGAATACCTGATCCTCGACAGCCGTATGCCCCGCTCGCTGCACTTCTGCTACCGGAATATCGCCGAGAATCTGGAGTTTCTGGCAGAGGAGTACGGCACACGTCTGTCGTGCCACGACATCTCTGCACGCACGCTGTCATCGCTCGGCGGCCGGCAGATCCAAGCCATCTTCGACTTCGGCCTGCACGAGTTCCTCACCGACTTCATCTTTCAGAACAACAGGCTCGCGGCAGACATCGCCCGGGCCTACAACTTCGATTGACCGGCCGTGCTGCTCTCCATCAGTCACACCTCGACCTACCGCTACGATCGACCGGTAAACTACGCGGTACAGCGCCTGCGCCTCTGGCCGCGAGACTCCAGTGTCCAGCTGGTGCAGAATCGGAAAGTGGATGTGGTGGGGGCGTCCTCAGAGCTCTCCTACGATGATGCCTTCGCCAACCGTACGGAGTTGCTGCGGTCGCTGCCGGACACCTCGGAGATCGTCATCCATGCGACCGGTCAGGTCATGACCAAGGACACCGCTGGTGTTCTGGGAGCGGACACGGCGGTTCCGCCGCTTTGGGTATACCTGAGGCAGACCTCCCTCACCCAGGCGGGCGAAGCCGTGAGGGCCATGGCAGCGCCTCTGGCCAGTGTCTCCAGCCGGCTCGATCTGCTGCACCGTCTGTCTGCTGAGACAACGGCCCGCGTGGCCTACATCCCAGGGACCACCGATGTGGCTACCGCGGCCGAGGCTGCTCTGGCGAATGGCAGCGGCGTGTGCCAGGACCACGCCCACATCTTCATATCCGCGGCTCGTCTGCTAGGCGTGCCGGCCCGTTATGTCTCGGGGTATCTGCTGATGGAAGGCCAGTCGGAGCAGACCGCTACCCATGCCTGGGCAGAGGCCTATGTGGAAGACCTGGGGTGGGTCGGTTTCGATGCCGCGAACGGGGTGGCACCGGACGAAAAATATGTGCGGATCGCTTGCGGGCTAGACTACAGCCAGGCAGCGCCGATCACCGGATTGCGGAGTGGATCGTCGGTGGAGTCGCTTGCCGTCGCACTGAATGTAGAGCAGTAAACATGGCTCGCAGCCACGTTGGAATCGCATGACCTACTGTGTTGGTTTGAAGACTGATCAGGGCTTGGTGTTCATGTCGGACACCCGAACCAATGCCGGTCTCGACAACATCTCGACCTTCTCCAAGATGCGGACCTGGGAGGTGCCGGGCGAGCGGGTGATCGTGCTGCTTTCTGCGGGGAATCTGGCGACAACTCAAGCAGTTACGAGCATCCTCGACGAGCGCTCCAAGGCGCCGGACGACCGCCACCCGACCCTGCTGGATACACCGTCCATGTTCCAGACGGCCCGCCTCATCGGCAGCGTCGTCAAGGAGGTGATCTGCGATGCCGCGCCGGCCGGGCAGACCGCCGACGCGTTCGCCGCATCGTTCATTCTGGGCGGCCAGATCAAGGGCGGCGAGCCGCGGCTGTTCTACATCTACCCCGAGGGCAACTTCATCGAGTCTTCGGCGGACACGCCGTTCTTCCAGATCGGCGAGCACAAGTATGGGAAACCGATCCTGATCCGCGCCTATGAGCCGGCCATGAGCTTCGACGACACCGTGAAGTTGTTGCTGGTGTCGTTTGATTCCACGCTGAAATCCAACCTGTCGGTCGGCCTGCCGCTGGACATGCAGGTCTATGAAAGCGGCAGCCTCAGGCTGGGTCCAAGCCGCCGTTTCGAGCGCGACGACCCGTATTATCTTTCGATTTCGGAAGGCTGGTCCGAGGCGCTGAAGGCAGCGTTTCACAGCCTGCCGCCGCTGCGCACCTGAACGAAGATGAAGGCTAGATGAACAATGCCCCGTGCTTGCTTTCGAGCTCGGGCAGGTCATCCAGTATGCTTCCTAAATGCTCTCCCATGGCTTTCTGAGCGCCGTCCACGTCACGGGCGTCGATGGCGGCCATGATGGCGCGGTGTTCGCCGACGCGACGCAGCATGTCGGCCTCGTCGCGCAGGGTGAGATTGCAGACCCGGTCCATGTGCGACTTCATGTCGGCAATGGCAATCCAGGCGATGCCCACCCCCGCGCCCTTGGCGATGGCGATGTGAAAGGCTTCGTCGTGCTCGCGGAAGCCGGCATGGTCGAGCCTGGCGGCGTCGTTTTCCTGCTCGGCCATCAGGGTCTCGATACGCTTGCGCTGCCAGGGGTCGAAGTTCTGCGCCGCGCGGGCCACGACGGATAGCTCCACCGACTGCCGGACGAACAGCGCCTCGGTCATCTCGCGGGCCGAAATGCGCGCGACCACGGTGCCGCGATGCGGCCTGATCTCGATCAGCCGCGAGTTGGCCAGGCGGATCAGAGCTTCGCGCACCGGCTGGCGCGACACGCCGAGACGCGTGGCGATGTCCTGCTCGGACAGCCGCGTGCCGGGCAGCAGCTCCAGTTCAACGATGGAGCGGCGGAGGTCCTTCTCGATGACCGCCGCAGCGCTTTCGCCGCTCTCGGCGACCTGAAAATCCACAGTCATCCTACAACTCGTCCCCTGCATTGACAGCTTCTGCCAGCGCGCCATACGGTACCATACAATTCCATACAGGATGTGTTCAAGACATCCGAAGACACTGGGAGGGTGGGCCCGTGCCTGCCGTAACGATGACCATCCAGCCGCGATTCCAGGACAACTTCCTTGCCCCGAACCTTAGTGACCCGAGGCTGGCGAGTAAACGCAGCTATCGGATGCTGGTCGACGGCAAGTCGGTCGAGGCGCAGTCCGGCGAGACTATCTCGCGTGAGAGCCCTGGCCACCGCGGCAAGGTCATCGGTGAGTGGCCGGCGGCGTCCAGCCAGGACGTCAGCCGTGCCATCGGCGTCGCCCGTCGTGCCTTTGATGAGGGCCCCTGGGCGCGCATGACCGGCGCCGAGCGCTCCACCATCCTCCATCGCGTTGCCGCCGGCATCCTTCAGCACCAGGAGGAGCTTGGCCTGATCGAATGCCTAGAGACCGGCAAGCCGCTGGCGCAGGCGACGGGCGAGATCGGCTACTGCGCGGACCTGTGGACCTATGCCGCCGGCATGGCGCGCGGGCTCGAGGGCGACTCGCACAACGCCATCGGTGACAACCGCCTCGGTCTCGTCCTGCGCGAGCCGGCCGGAGTGGTCGGCATCATTACTCCGTGGAACTTCCCCTTCATCATCGTATCCGAGCGCGTGCCGTGGGCGCTGGGCGCCGGCTGCACCGTGGTCGTCAAGCCGAGCGAATTCACCTCCGGCACCACCATCCGGCTGGCCGAGATCGCGCTTGAGGCCGGTGTGCCACCGGGCGTCTTCAACGTCGTGACCGGCACCGGACCGGCAGCCGGCCAATTGCTGGCGGAGGATCCGCGCGTCGATGTGCTGGCTTTTACCGGCTCGGTGCGCGTCGGCACGCATCTGGCAGCGCTCGCTGCCCCGACGGTGAAGCGGGTGGGGCTCGAACTTGGCGGCAAGGGCCCGCAGGTGGTGTTTGCCGATGCCGACCTCGAGGCGGCGGCCGACGGCATCGCGTATGGCGTCTATCACAATGCCGGCCAGTGCTGCATCTCGGGCAGCCGGCTGATCGTCCACAACGCCATTCGTCCGGCGCTGCTGGAGCGGCTGCTCGAACTCTCCCGGCGGCTGCCGTTCGGCGATCCGCTCGGCGACAGCAAGTTCGGCGCCATGGTCACCGACCAGCATGCCGAGAAGGTCGCCAGCTACATCGCCAAGGGTGTTTCGGAGGGTGCCGAACTGCTGCTCGGCGGTGATCGCGTCGCCGCAGCCAAGGGCAATTTCATCGCCCCCACCGTCTTCGACCGGGTGACGCCGAACATGACCATCGCCCAGGAGGAGATCTTCGGGCCGGTGCTGTCGACCATCGGCTTCGATACGCCGGAGGAAGCGGTGGCCCTGGCGAACACCACGCCCTATGGGCTGTCCGCCAGCGTCTGGTCACGGGACCTCGAAACCGCAATTCAGGCGACACGCCGGATCCGGGCAGGGCGCTTCTGGATCAACTCGGTGATCGACGGCACGCCGGAAATGCCGATCGGCGGCTACAAGAAAAGCGGGGTCGGTCGCGAACTCGGCCGCTACGGCTTCGACGAATATTCGCAGTTCAAGGGTCTGCACATGACCCTTGGGCGGCCACAGCCATGGTTCCAGCACTAGGAGCGCTGTCAGGAAAAAGTGGAAGGCACTTTTCCGGTTCGAGAACGCGACCACGAAAAGTGGAGCGCTGGAACCATGGAGGGGATTGGGCGGTGCGCTTCTTTGGTCGGAAGCACCGCCCGGAGCGGGGCCTGAGGAGGCCCGCAACGATCCGAGGGAGGATTACACCATGCGCTTGACCAAGACTACCGCAGCCTTGCTTGCCGGCTGCGCCATCTGTGCCTCGGCGCCAGCATTGGCGCAGGATCAGGAGCCGGTTTCGGCGACCATGATCATTTATCTCGACCCAAGCGTCCAGTTCTTCAATCCGGTGGTGAAGGGCGCACAAGACGCCGCGGCCGCCTTCAACGTCGATCTCGACGTGCAGTATGCCAACAACGATCCCGTCCGGCAGAACGACCTGATCGAAAGCGCCGTGGCGACTGGCGTCGACGGCATTGCCGTGGCCATCTCCAGTTCCGACGCCTTCGCCGACAGCATCTGCGCCGCCGTGGAAGCGGGCATCATCGTCATCGGCTTCAACAATGACGACCTCGAGGGCGCCGACGGCAATTGCCGCCAAGCCTATGTCGGCATGGACGAGTTCGCTTCCGGGTACGAGTTGGGCCTGCGCATGATCGAGGCTTTCGAGCTCAAGGAAGGGGACGTGGTGTTCAATCCACGCGAGATTCCTGAGGCGAGCTTTGCGGTGGCGCGGGGCGGCGGCATCGAGAAGGCGATGAGCGAGCACGGCATCACCGTGGAGACGGTGCGTGCCGGTCTCGATCCGGCCGAAGCGCAGAACATCATGGCCCAGGCGCTGATCGCCAACCCTGACATCAAGGCAGTGTTCGGCACCGGCTCGGTCACCTCAACGGTCGGCGCTGGCGCCATCCGGGATGCAGGCGTCGACGTGCCCTTCGCCGGTTTCGACCTCGCGGTCGAGATCGCCGATGCGGTGGAATCCGGGGCCATGTTCGCCGCCATGGACCAGCAGCCCTACCTGCAGGGCTACTACCCGATCGCCCAGATCGCCATGGCCGCGCGCTACGGCCTGACGCCGACCGACGTCGACACCGGGCAGGGCGCCTTCCTGGACCAGGCCCGCATCGGTGCGGTCAAGCCGCTGATCGGCACGTATCGGTAGCCACAAGGTGGAGTCCCGGGATCTGCTCTCGTGACTCCACCCCACCCTCGTTCCCTCCCTTGCGGGAAGGGATCGAGGGTGGGGGTGCCGCCGCCACAAATGTCGAACTGGATACGAACGTGACCGACATCATCCATTCCCACGCGGTGCCCCGACGCACCTCCGCCGATCGGCTGCACGACCTGCTCAGCATGCCCGCCGGGGCAATCCTGCTGGTGTTCGTCGTGGTGCAACTGGGCTGCATCATTGCCGGGCTCCTGTTCCCGGACGACTTCCGTTACCTCTCGCCCCAGAACATGGGCATCATGATGCGCTCGGTTCCGGTGCTCGGATGTCTTGCCCTCGGCGCCGGCGTCCTGATGATCGCTGGCGAGTTCGACCTGTCCATCGGCTCCGTCTACACGCTGACGGCTGTGGTGATGGCCATGCTGGTCGGAAACGGCATCGATGCCTTCATCGCGGCACCTGTCGGCCTTGCCATCGGCGCAGCCATCGGGCTGCTCAACGGTGCGCTGACGCTGCGTTTCAACCTGCCGAGCTTCATTGTCACGCTGGGCGGGCTACTGTTCTGGCGCGGCGCGGTGCTGCTGATCAACGGCGCCGTCCAGGTCCGCTTCGATCCGAACCCGGTGTTCGATGCCCTGTTCGGCGGCACGGTGTTCGGCATCAATGCCGCCTTCCTGTGGTTTGTCGCCTTGTGCGGGTTCTTTCACCTGCTGATCCACCGGCACCGCTTCGGCAACCACGTCTTCGCCACCGGCGGCAACCGCTCGGCCGCCACGGCCATCGGCGTCAACACGGCGCGGATCAAGCTGGTGGCTTTCGCCATTGCCGGCACCATGGCCGCCTTTGCCGGCATTCTCGCCACCACGCGGGTTGGCTCGGTGCAGCCGGGGCAGGGCGCCGGCCTCGAACTGCAGGCTATCGCTGCCTGCGTGATCGGCGGGCTGTCGCTACGCGGTGGCCGCGGATCGATCCTCGGCGTGTTCCTGGGCGTGATGCTGATCTTCACCATCACCGATGTGCTGCTGCTGATGCGGGCCCCGGGCTTCTACCTCGACATGTTCATCGCCACGCTGATCGTGGTCGCCTCGATCTTCAACCACGGGCTGGACCGCCGGGGAGTGTCGTCATGAGCCTCCTGGCGCTGCACAACATCACCAAGAGCTTCGGACCGCTGAAAGCGCTGAGCGAGCTGACGTTCGAGATCGGGCACAACGAAGTCGTCGGCCTTCTCGGCGACAACGGCGCCGGCAAGTCAACCACCGTCAACCTGATCTCGGGTATTCATCGGCCGAGTTCGGGCCATATCTCGGTGGACGGAAAGCGTCAGGATTTCACTTGCCGACGCGATTCCGCCGAGGCGGGGATCGAGACCATCTACCAGAACACCGCGCTGGTGGATTCGCTGTCGATCTCCCGCAACATCTTCCTTGGTCGCGAAATCACCAACAGCCTCGGCATGCTGCAACTGAAGCAGATGCGCGAGATCTCGATGCAGGTTCTGGAAAGCGCGGTGCACATCTCGGGCATCGACTCGCCCGACAAGCTGGTCGGGGATCTCTCCGGCGGGCAGAAGCAGGCAGTTGCGATCGCCCGGGCGGTGTTCTTCAAGCGGCGGGTGCTGTTGCTCGACGAGCCCACATCGGCGCTGTCGGTGCGTGAGACCGAGGCCCTGCTGGGTCAGGTACTGAAGCTGAAGGAGGAGGGCGTATCGAGCGTGCTTGTGACCCACAACCTCTACCACGCCTACCAGGTGTGCGACCGCTTCGTGATCATGAGCCACGGCACCAAAGTGCTTGATGTCTCCAAGGCCGACACCACCATAGAAGAACTCACCCAGCATGTTGTGCTGACCTGATCCTCCAGCGGCCTGGAAGCCGGGGGAACAGTTCGGCTGAGCGCCGGTATCCACACCCTGTGGATACCGGTGCAATCATTTTGCGCCTAACCGCACATAACACTTTACCTAACAAATGAAGCGGCACTAGCCTCCTGTTAGCTAAAAGATCGCAATG
>JAEZFJ010000260.1 GCA_023437755.1 Pseudomonadota bacterium | reverse complement strand
GGTGCGCACCGCTTCGATCATCACGTCCCAGGCGGTGAGGTCCCATTCCACCGTGGCGTTGAGGCGCCTGGCCACCTCGTTGATGACGTCGTATTCGAGCCCGATGCCTTCGCCGGTCTGGGGATCGGCGAAGTTCAGCGGATAATAGGCGTTTTCGGTAACGGCGCGGATGGTGCGGCCGCCGAGATCGGGCAGGTCCTGCGCCGAGGCGGGCAAGAAGCCCAGGGCGAGCAGGCTTGCAGCAGCGGCAGCAATCGCTTTGCGGGTCATGGTCGACAGTCTCCCCAAGTGAACTCGGCGCGACATTAGCGGATGGATGGCTGGATTGTGAATGCCCGCCGGTGCAGTCAGCCGGCCCCGGTGTCGCGAGCGGCCGCCCGGTCGATGTGGCCGAGACTGCGCTCCGGGTCGAGGTGGTCGCGTACCATCTGCTTCAGAACCTTGATGTCAGGAAAGCCACCATCGCGCTTCCGCTCCCAGATCACCGCCTCATCGAGCCTGATCTCGAAGATACCGCCAGTTCCAGGGACGAGGATGACTTCGCCCATTTCCGTCCCGAAGGTGGAGAGCACTTCCTGTGCCATCCAGGCCGATCGCAGCAGCCAGTTGCACTGGGTGCAGTAGGTGATGGAGAGCCTGAGCTTTTCGGTCACGCGGGCCCCTGGCGTTTGACTTCGCTGGGATCAACGAGGCTTTGGAGGATCTGGTCGACGAGGTCGAGATCCTGCCGCTTGCCGGCGGACTGCTGCTGCAGGTCGACGAGGTAGGAGGTGGTGTAGTAGAGCCGCCGCGCCAGCATGGTGGCGATGGCGAGCGAGAATTCCGGACGGGTGTCGAGAAAGGTCAGCGCATCGGGGATTTCGTAGGCGCGGACCTCGGACAGCGCCTTGACCGTGGCCGAGTGGGGCATGTCGAGCAGCACCGCCATCTCGCCGAAGATCGAGCCGGGCTCGTCGACATGGGTGACTTGCGTGCGTTCGCGGATCACTTCGACCTGGCCATCGATCAGCACGTAGAGCCGGCCGAGGCGCTCGCCCTCGGGCAGGATGGTGGCACCGGGGTCGAATGTGCGGGGCTCGAGCCCTTCGCAATAGTCGAGGATATCGGCCATGACGCGCCCTCCGTTGCGCCCCATCTATAGCGCGGAGGGTGAGGGCCGGCAAAGGGTGCCGCCCGGAGAAATGGTCCCCGGGCGGCGGAAGGCCTTAGTTGACCCAGACCACGGTGCGGCTGGAATTCTCCACCAGCACCGGGCGGTCGTTCACATAGACATAGGAGTAGGTCGGGCTGTCCGGAATGGTGTTGACCTGGACATCGCCCGGCAGAACGGTGCCGACCACGATGTCGCCATCAACCGTCACCGAACCCACCGGGTTGCCCACGGCAAAGTCGGCGACCGACTGCGACACGACATAGCCCGGCGACTGCACCAGGGCACGGGTCTCGAGGTCGACGATCCAGACGCGGTCATTGGCGTAGATGTAGCCGTAGCGATCATCGCCCTGGATGGTGTGGATGGTCACGTCCGCCGGCACGGTGAAGCCGATGTCGACGCCGCCGTCGATGTAGATCGGCTCGACCGGGTTGGCGGTGGCGTATTCGACGGTGGAGGCCTCGACGCCGGCCTCGGCGCCGATCACGGCACCGGCAAAGCCGCCGACAACGGCGCCGATCGGGCCGCCCAGCACGGCACCGATAGCCGCGCCGCCGACGCCGCCCGAAGTGGCGCCGATGGTGGCATTGGTATCGGCATCGGTGGTGACGGTGGTCTGAGCAAAGGCCGGCGCGCCCAGCGCGATCACGGCCACGGAAGCCAGAAGCAGATTCTTCATTGTGAGTAGTCCTGTCCTGGGGAGGCTTTTGGGCCTCCCAAGTTGCGGGTTAATGCGCCGGCCCCGGATGGGCGCTGGCGCGGTGAACCGCCCCGGCTCCAGCAACGGGCTGGTGGGGCGTCGGTTCCCGCGATGTGATCGGTGCCCCTGCCGGGGGTGGCCGATGGGCAACGCCGGACAGGAGGCGTGCCGAAGCCCCGGGCGGCGCTGCGGCAGCCCGGTGGCAAGGAAAGGCGGGACCCCGAGGCGCACACGCCTCTGAGATAGTTTAGGTGAGACGCGAGCGCCTCGGGGCGCCGGGATTTTAGAACGGGGTGCGGCGACTCCATTTCGGACAGGAGAGCGAAAACGTCGCCCTCGCCGAACCTGAGCGGTCCACCCACGAGCCCATGGACGGCAGCGACGCCCCCATGCCCGGCCGTCCTCCCGCCACTGGTCGCTGCGCAGGCCGCCCTGTCGCGGGAGAGATAAGGGGAGTTTACCCCAGCCGGCGGACCCGGGGACAAGTCGGGTCATCCTCTTGCGCCGCCACGCATTCCTGCGCCGCCAGTTCGGCCAGGGCGGCTGCCCGGCCGGCCTGGAAGATCTCATCGTAGCGGCGACGGGTGTACTGTGCTTCGCGCTCGATCAGCTTGCGCCGCATTTCGCTCATGTCGCGCTCGGTTTTCGGCGGTGGCGGCACGGCGGGGCGGTGGCGCCGCACCGGCGCCGACCCATTGCTCAACTGCCAGGCCTGGCAGCCGGACTTGGCGTCCCAGGCGGTATGGAGGCTCTCCCAATGGTCGAGCCGGGCGAGGATGCGTCCCAGCTGCACCGCGAGCCCGCCATAGTCGAAGGCTGCGACCGGCAGTTTTTCCCCACGGCACCGGGCGAAGGGTGCGGCGTCGGCGATCAGCGATTCGGCGGCGATCCGCACCGGGTCGGGTATGGCAGCAGCTGGCCGGCGGACGGCAATGCGGCGACCTGCGTGCGGAGCGCGGTCAGCTCCAGCCACAGTTTTTCGTGGCGCTCGGCCAGCATCCGGCTGGTGGCAAGGGGCAGCTGGGCGGACATTTTCTGGGCTTCCTCGTCAGGTCAACAGGGTGACCAGGGAGGATACGCCGGCCCGCAGCGACGGGGATAAGTCGCCTCAGCCGACCAGCGTGCCCCACTCGGGGCGCCATTCGGCATCGTCGGCAACGATCACGGCGATTTCCCTGAAACCGGCTTCGGCCTTCAGCGCCTCGGCGGCAGCGAGCGCCGCCGGCACCGGCTGGGGGAAATCGGCGATCACTTCCACCGCGGCGACATCGGCGACGGTGCGGCCGAGGGCGCGGCGCACGGTGACGATCACCGCGTCGTGCGGCTGGCGGTCATGGGGGTGAAGACGTCTGAGTTCCCGGGCCATGCTGCGGATCCTGATATGGCTAACAAAAGGTGTCAGCCAGCCCGGTGTTCCATCACAAATGCCGCGGAATCAGCCTTTTGGCCGGTAGGTGAGGGCGACGTGGCCGCCCGGGAACCGCTTCTCGCCGACAAGGCGAAGGTCGACGACCGCCTGCAGCCCCTCGAACAGGTACGGCCCGTGCCCGGCAATCCGCGGCTGCACCACGAACTCGTATTCGTCGATCAGCCCTAGCGCCGCCAGGTGAAGCGGCAGCGCCACGCCGCCGACGAGAATGCCGCGGCCCGGCTCCGCCTTGAGCCGGCGAATGGTGGCTTCGAGGTCGCGGTTGCGGACCAGCTCGGTGTTCCAGCCGGGCCTTTCGGAGAGCGTGTCGGAAACCACATACTTTTTCGCCCGCGTGATCGCGTGGGCAAAGGGCACCATCCACTCGGGAAACCCCTCCGGCACCCGGCCTTCCGCCACCGGCCGCCAGAACGCCATCAGCCCGTAGGTGATGCGCCCGAACACGAGATGGTCGCCGGAGGCGATCCACTCGGTGGCGTGCCGGTGGGTGTGCTGGTCGGGCAGCCCGACCTGGTGATCGATGCAACCGTCAAGGGTGATGCCGATGGAGTAGCGGAGGGGCTGCATGGGAGAGGTGGCTGACACCTAGCTTAAAGTTATCCAGGCCTCCTTCCTCTCGATCCAAGGACACCGCCTAGCGAGATTTCCCTTCGGACGCAACTTCCCTTACCCGGCCCTACTCTGTCATTCGTCCTTCAACAGCAACAGATGGCTCGATAGTCCGTCGGGCGCGATGCGGCCCCCTTTCTTCAGGGGGAGGTTGGGTGGGGTGACTAATCATCCCCCATCTTCAGCGCCTTGATGAACGCTTCCTGCGGAATCTCCACACTCCCGAACTGCCGCATTCTTTTCTTGCCGGCTTTCTGCTTTTCCAAGAGCTTCCGCTTGCGGGTCGCGTCGCCGCCATAGCATTTCGCCGTCACGTCCTTGCGCATGGCGCGCACCGTTTCGCGGGCGATGATCTTGCCGCCGATGGCGGCCTGGATGGGGATGACGAACAGGTGGGGCGGGATCAGCTCCTTGAGCTTTTCGCACATCACCCGGCCGCGGGATTCCGCCGCGCTGCGGTGGACCAGCATGGAGAGCGCGTCGACGGGTTCGGCGTTGACCAGGATGGAAAGCTTCACCAGGTCGCCGGGGCGGTGGTCGGCGAGCTGGTAGTCAAAGCTCGCATAGCCCTTGGAGATCGACTTCAAGCGGTCATAGAAATCGAACACCACCTCGTTGAGCGGCAGGTCGTATTCGACCATGGCGCGCGAGCCGACATAGCTGAGGTTGCGCTGCACGCCGCGGCGATCCTGGCAGAGTTTCAGGATGGCGCCGAGATATTCGTCCGGGGTGAGGATGGTGGCCTTGATCCAGGGCTCGCGGATTTCCTCGATCTTCATCACGTCCGGCAGGTCGGCCGGGTTGTGGAGGTGCACCGTCTCGCCATTGGTGAGCACGATCTCGTAGACCACCGAGGGGGCGGTGGCGATGAGGTCGAGGTCGAACTCGCGGCTGAGGCGCTCCTGGATGATTTCGAGGTGCAGCAGGCCAAGGAAGCCGCAGCCGAAGCCGAAGCCGAGGGCGGCCGAGGTTTCCATTTCGAACGAGAAGCTGGCATCGTTGAGCCGCAGCTTGCCCATGGCGGCGCGCAGCTCGTCGAAATCGGAGGCGCCCACCGGGAACCGGCCGCAGAACACCACCGGCTGTGCCGGCCGGAAGCCGGGGAGCGGGTTGGCGGTGGGCTTCTTGTCGTCGGTGATGGTGTCGCCGACATTGGTGT
>JAEZFJ010000204.1 GCA_023437755.1 Pseudomonadota bacterium | reverse complement strand
CACCTCCTCGAAGCTGAGGCCCCGGCTGTCGGCATGCATCTGCCACACCTCGCGAACCCCCGGTGAATCGGGCGATCAGGGCGAGCGAACCCAGCAGCAGCGCACGCCGTACCGGCCGTTCTCAACGGCGAGCTGCCGGAGAAAGTGCTCCACGGCCGCACAGGCGACGCCGAAGCCGCCGACATTGTTGTACGCCTCGCGACCTGCATTGGCGGTGAAGCCGAGGATCACACCGCCGCCATTCTCCCGCATGTGCCGTGCGGCGCTGCCGCCGACGTGGTGCCACGAGGTCAATGCCGTCTGGACCGGGCGGATGAAGCGTTCGGCTGGCATGTCCGTCAGCGGCGCGCCCTGCGAGTCGCCCCAGTCAATCGCTGCAAAGACGATCTTGATCGGTCCGAGACGGGCAGCGGTGTCACGAATGTGCGTCTCGATCGCCGCCGCATCGGTGGCATCGACCACTGAAACGTGCGCTTCTCCACCCGATGCAGTGATCGCTGCCGCAACAGTCTCCAGCGGCTCGCGCCGACGTGCAGCAAGCACGACCCGCGCTCCCTCCCGCGCAAATGCCTTTGCCACTGCGCTGCCCACTGCGCCGCTGCCGCCATGGACAATGGCGGTCTTGCCCTGCAGCAACATCCCAACTCCTCCAGGCGAACCGGATTGTTCGTCACCCTAGTGACGAACGGACAGGCACCATTTCGACAGGAACGCGGAAATTCTAGCGCTGGTCGGGCGGCGGCACATCGGTGGAGGTTTTGCACTCGACCAGCCACACGTCATAGACGGCATGGTCGATGGCGTGCAGCGCCGGGGCATCGGCAAACATCCAGCCGGTGAAGATGCGCTGCGAGGTGCCGGTCAGGCTGCGCTGGTCGACCTCGAGAAAGGCCGAGGTGCGTTGGAGTGTGTCCGTCTGCGGCCGGTTGTAGCAGGCGCGAGGCGTGATCTCGAGCGCGCCGAACAGCACGGTCTCGTCGATATACACATCGAAACGGGTGATCCGGCCGGTGATCTTGTCGAGCCCGGCAAAGGTCGCCACGGGATTGGCTACAGGCTGCGCCGTAGCGGTGCCGCTCGCCAGCACGCCCAGCAGCAGCCCGCTCAGCAGCGCTGCGGCTCTCACGCCCGAAACCACCGTCGCGCTTATTCGGGAGACCAGGCTTCGTAGTCGCCGGTCACACGCGGACGCTCACCGCGGTTGAGCAGGCTGCCGTCGGGACGGTAGGCCTGGGCGGTGCCGGTGAGGTTCGGCTCGTGCGGCTTTTCCCACTCGCGCGGCTGGTAGTTCACGTCGGTCGGCGGGGTGTCGAAGCGGTGATGCATCCAGCCAAACCAGCCGGGAGGAATCTGCGAGGCGTCGGCATAGCCCGCATAGGTCACGTAGCGGCGGTTGGCCTTCTTGTCCTGGTAGTACTTGTTGCCGAACTCGTCGCTGCCGACATACTCGCCGTGCCGCCAGATCCACAGCCGCGTGCCCCAGGTCTGGCCCTGCCACCAGACGAAAATCTCGGACAAAAACTTCTTCCAACCGGACTGGGCCACTCTACGATTCCGCAGTTCGAAGGCGATTTGGCCGGGGTTTACCACGCTGTTGGGGCGGAGCCTAGACCAAGGTTGGAGAATTGAGCGCTGCCTCACGGGCACGCCGGACCCGTCCAAGCTGGCGGCGCTTGTGCGGGCGCCGGATTGCCCTACCCTATCGGGCATGACGGTGTTGCTCCCGCATGAACAGCTCGCACGTGCCATTGTCGCCAAGGAGCTGGGCTGGCAAGCCGAACGGGTACAACGCTTCAATACGGGGCTCGACTTCTTCGTCTTCGACGTCAGCGGCAGCACCGGCAATGTCGTCGTCCGCGTCGGCCGTCCGGCAAAGGCCGCGGTGCTGACACAGGGTGTGGCGTTGCGGGCGCGGCTGCGGGACCTGGGCGTGCCGGTTCCGGAAACGCTGGCGGCCGGTCATGCAGAAGGCTTCCCCTACATTATCCAGCCCCGCTTGCCCGGTAGCGATCTCGGCAACCTCATGCACGCGCTGGATACCCCGAGCCTGACGGGGATTGCCGAAGCCGTGGCTGCCGCGCAGAAAGCGACGGCACAACTCGGCGAAGCTCATCGCTACGGCTATGCCGCGACGGCAGAGAGCGCCCCGCACGACAGATGGACGGACGTGGTCGCCGGGCACATCGCCCGTTCGGAGCAGCGGCTCGCCGGAACCGGGCTGTTTCCTGATGCGGTGTTTGACCAGACCCGATCCCTGTTTTTGCGCCACGAGGAAGCGCTGGTGCGGGTGCCGGCCACACCTTTCCTCCACGACACCACGACAAAGAACGTGATCGTCACGCCCCAGGGAGGGTTTTCCGGCATCGTGGATGTCGACGACCTCTGCTTCGGTGATCCGCGCTATGCGCCCGCTCTCACCGAGGTGGCGATGCTGGTGCATGGCGGTCCGCTCGACTACGTGCGGACCTGGATGGCGCTTGCCGGCCACCGGCGCGACTCGGTGTTCCAGTTCTATGTCACGGTGTTCCTGCTCGACTTCATGTCCGAGCACGGCACCACCTTCAACGGCAACGAGGCGGCCTCACGGCCAGAGGATCGGGCGCGGCTGATGGCGTTGTTCAACCAGTCGCTGCCCGGCTAGCCGGTGAGCATCCTCATCGCGGCGATTATCACCCGATCCTTCTGGGCATCGGTGGCGCCGGCCAGTCCCTGGATGTGGAGCCCCTGGTCCAGCGCCTGCAACATCTTGCCCAGCCCTGCGATGTTGCTGTTGGCGGGGATTTGCCCGCGGCTCGCTGCGCCCGCCAGATTGCCCACATAAAGCGCCTCGATCTCTTCGCTGGCCGCCAGGGCGCGGGCGACCGCTTCGGGCGGCACCGTATCCTTCTGGGTCAACGTGTTGATCATGAAGCAGCCATAGTACTCGCTGCCGTACTGGAGGGACCGCAGCACCGCCTCGATATTCTCGAGCCCGAGCGGCTGGCGGGTGAGCAGGCTACGATACTGCTCCAGCAGGAAGCCGAGAAAGCGCTCGAGCGCTGCCTCGTAGAGGCCCGCCTTGCCACCGAATTCCTTGTAGAGGCTGAAGCGGTTGAGCCCTGTGTGCTCAACCAGCGCGGCAAGATGCGCGCCTTCGTATCCGAGCCGCCAGAACAGCTCCATTGCTCGGTCCACCACCTCATCGCGCTCATATGTCCTCGGTCGCGCCATTCTTACCGTTCGTTCTGAAACCCTTGCCACGCAGCTCCAGCCGCGTTATTCACCAGTCGTTCTGAAACATGGAGCGACCGATGTCCAGCACTTCCGGCATCCATCTCCGCCGGTTTCTCGGCGTCTACTACGCCTACCGGTTCCTGTTCGACTTTATGCTGGCCTATGCCATCTATACGGCGCTGTTCGAACTGGAGGGGCTGTCGGTCAGCCAGATCGGTGTGCTGCTCGCCTTCTGGTCGGCAAGCGCCATCGTGCTGGAGATGCCGTCCGGGGCCCTTTCCGACCATTTCGACCGCCGCGTGCTGCTGGTGGCGGCGCCGCTGGCCAAGGCGCTGACCTTTGTCTGCTGGGCCCTGGCTGCGGGCAACTTCTGGCTCTATGGGCTCGGCTTCCTGTTCTGGAGCCTGGGGCAGGCGCTTTATTCCGGGTCCAGCGAGGCGCTCCTGTACGAGCGGATGGACGCGGATGGGCGGAGCGAGGAC
>JAEZFJ010000194.1 GCA_023437755.1 Pseudomonadota bacterium | reverse complement strand
GTTTCGGATTGACGGCTGGCTGGGCGCCGGCGCTGAACCTGCTGTCGACATCGCCCCTGCGGACCATCACCGACTTCAACCTCACGCTCATCCCGTTCTTCATCCTGATGGGCGTTCTGGCCACCCGTTCCGGCATGAGTCGCGAGCTGTTCAGGGCGGCAAATTCGATCCTCGGTCCCATGAAGGGCGGGCTGGGTATGGCCACTGTCGGCGCCTGCGCCGGCTTCGCCGCCATATGCGGGTCTTCTGTCGCCACCGCCGCGACCATGACCAACATCGCCCACCCGGAAATGAAGCGGGCAGGCTATGGCGACGACGTCTCCACCGGTGTCATCGCCGCTGGCGGCACACTTGGCATCCTCATTCCGCCTTCCGTGGTCCTCGCCATCTACGGTTACATTACCGCTCAGGACATCGGCACGCTGTTCATCGCGGGCATCCTCCCCGGCATCCTCGCAGTGGTGATGTACCTCGCCACGGTTCGGCTCTGGTACGGCCGCCACCTTCCTGCGGGCGCACCCTTCAGGCTTGGGGAGGCACTCGCGGCGCTGCGCGACGTCTGGGCCGTGCTGCTGCTGTTCGTGGCCGTGATCGTTTCCATCTATCTCGGCATCAGCACCGCAACGGAAGCCGCTGCCGTGGGCGCGGTGCTCACCGCACTGATCGGGTTTGCGCGCCGGAGGCTCAACCTCCGCACGTTGCTGGATAGTCTCGTCGAGGCTCTGCGCACATCGGTCGCCGTGTATACCATCCTGATCGGCGCCATCCTGTTCGGCTACTTTCTCGCCGTCACGCAGGTGCCTCAGAGGCTGACGCAGGTGCTGATCGACTTCGGCCTCGGCCCCTACGGCACTTTGGGCCTGATCATGGCCCTTTTCATCGTCATGGGGTGCTTCCTCGATGCGATGGCGATGATCATCCTGATGGTCCCCATCGTTTACCCGGTCATCGTGGCGCTGGGGTTCGACCCCATCTGGTTCGGCATCATCATCGTCATGACGGTGGAACTCGGCTTGATCACGCCACCCGTTGGCATGAATGTCTTCGTGATCAAGTCGATCGCCCGCGAGGTCAGCCTCGTCACCATCTTCCGCGGCGTCTTGCCATTCGTCGCCACCGACATCTTGCGTCTGGTAATCCTCATCCTGTTCCCTGCAATTGTGCTGTTTCTGCCCCGCACGATGAGCTGATTCCCGGGTGCAGAAGCGCCGGGCACAGGCAACAAGGAGCAAGCATGCTGAATCTGAGAGCGCCGGATCTGCGCCACTTCTGCACCCTCGAGGTGCACGCCGGCCCGGTCCGCAACCTGGGAATGGGACGCCTCGGCCAGCGTCGGGTCGTTCCGATCATCGGCGGCACCGTCAGCGGGCCGCGGCTCAACGGAAAGATACTGCCCGGAGGCGGCGACTGGATGACGGTCGGCCATGATGGCGTGGCGTTGATGGATGCCCGCTATGTGGTGGAAACGGCCGATGGCGCACTCGTCGAGGTGATCGATCAGGGGTACCGCCACGGCCCCGAGGACGTCATGAAGAGCCTCGTCGCCGCCGAGCCCACCTCCCCCGAGTCCTACTACATGCGCTCCTCGGTTCGCCTCGAGGCTGGCGACGCAGCCTACGCTTTCGTCAACCGGATGGTGTTCGTCGGTACCGGTGCAAAAACGCCTACTGGCGTCCAGATCGAGGTCTACTCGGTCGAATAACGACCCAACCCGGCCATGATCAACGGCAGCAGCATTGCCGCGCCTCCACTACCGCGGTAGGACCGGTCCGCGGTCTCAAACTGAGCGGGGAAACGTGATCGAGCCACATGTAATCATCGCCGGCGGCGGCATCGGCGGGCTGGCCGTGGCCCTGACGCTGCACCAGATTGGCGTTCCCTTCACCATCTACGAGTCTGTGCGAGAACTCTTGCCGCTCGGCGTCGGCATCAACATTCAGCCCAACGCCGTACGTGAGCTCTCCGATCTGGGCATTGGACCCGATCAGCTCGACACGGTCGGATTGCCTGCCCGGGAATGGGCGCTGGTCGGGCTGAATGGCAAGGACGTCTATTCCGAGCCTCGGGGCCTTGAAGCGGGCTACAAGTGGCCGCAATACGCGGTGCATCGCGGCCGGTTCCACATGCTCCTTCATCGCACCCTTGTGGAGCGTGCCGGCGCCCACACCGTTCAGCTCGGGCATAAGGTAACGGGGTACGAACGCAACACCGATGGCAGTGCCACAGCCCTCGTGCGGCAGGCCGACGGCACCTTGCTCCGCAGGAGCGCCACGCTGCTGATTGCAGCCGATGGCATCCATTCCGCCGTTCGCGCCGTGATGCATCCCGATCAGCCGCCAATTCACTGGGGCGGGGCGATCATGTGGCGCGGTACGACCCTGGCCAGGCCGATTCGCTCCGGTTCATCCTTCATTGGACTGGGCACCCATCGGCACCGTGTCGTCTTTTACCCGATCTCACACCCCGCCCCTGACACTGGCCTGGCAACCATCAACTGGATTGCTGAAGTCACCGTGGACAAGGCTGAGGGCCGCTACGGCAACAGCTGGTTCCGCCCGGTGGAGGTCGAAGAGTTTGCCCACCACTTCGCCGGGTGGACGTATGAGTGGCTGGATGTGCCCGACATGCTGCGGCGGTCCGACGTCGCCTACGAAAACCCGATGATAGACCGCGATCCGGTCCCCACCTGGCAGGATGGTCCTGTGGTGCTGATGGGCGACGCGGCGCATGCGATGTACCCGACGGGCTCCAACGGGGCCAGCCAGGCGATCATGGATGCGCGGCACCTCGGCTCGGCAATGCTTGAGCATGGGGTGACGCCGGCTGCGCTGCAGTCCTTTGACCAGAAATTCTGTGGTCCGGTCTCTGAACTTGTGCTGCGCAATCGGGGCGCCGGCCCGTTCGGGCTGCTGAACCTCGTCGATGAACGGTGCGGCGGCGAATTCGACAACATCGATGAGGTGCTGCCGCCCGAGGAGCGTGACACCTTCATGGCGCGGTACAAGTCTGCCGCCGGCTTTGCCATGGAACAGTTGAACACCTCGGCGTCGACCATTCCCGCCGGGAGCCACATGCGCACCCTGGTTCGTGCCTAAATCCTGCTGACCAGATTCCGCGCTGGCGCCTTACGAAACGAGGCGCATGAGGTCACGAGGGCCGTCGGTTTCCAGCCGGGCGATGGCGGTCAGCAGGTTGCGGCTATTCACGGGTCTGGCCCCTGCCGCGAGGCAGGCCTGAACCTTGGGTGCCATAGCCTCGAGCGTGGTGTCAGCCGCACGCAGGCCGGGAACCGCTTCAACGATTTCAGTGATCGAGGTGCCCGCCCTGGTCCACAGGTTGTAAACCGCCTCCACGCCAGGGGGAGGGGGCGCCCCATCCATGCGAATGCGGCTGGCCAGGTCGAGAGTAACAGCCGAGGCCAGCCTTTCGGGCGTGAAACTGGCAAGGTCCACCGCTCCATGTTCCAGAGCCGTGGCGAACGCGAACGGGATCGAGAACTTCGCATCGATGGCGGTTCGCGGAGCAATTCGCTGCTGGCGCGGCACGAACAGCATGTCGTTGGGCGATGACACGGCGACGGTGACCTCCGCCACGTCGGAGGGCGTCAGGCCTCTATCCCGGAGCCGCTGGGCTGCGACAATGGCGCTGTGCGTGCCGCGGCAGGATGGCCATTGCTTCACCCCCACTTCGGGCCCGTGGAAGTGCCTGCCGATCTCGGCGAAGGCCCTCGGCCGGGGTGCATTGCCGGTTAACATCGGGAACACGCCACCAGACCCTTCGAGAGGCTGTTCCACCGCCACGACGCCGGCGCGCGCCAGCAGTGCCGCCTCGACCGCGGCACGGGCTGCGAGCCCCTCCCGCACCGCGCGCAGGTGGGACAACGGGCTGCGCTTGAGCTCGTCGGCAAGCATGAACTGTGCCGCGAAAAGGCCAAGCGCGTTGACGGCGGCTTTCGCGTCGAGGTCAAGCAACAGGCAGCAACCCAGCGTTGCACCGAGCCCCGACAGGATGGGTGGATGGTACCAACCCCGCTCCGCCGGATCGCCGTCGAGTGCCAGCGACAACCGGCAGGCGAAGTCGCACCCAAGTGCCAGCGCCCTGATCACCTCGGCGCCGCCGCTGTCCTCGGCCTCGGCCAAGGCCAGCACGGAGGGGATCAGCGAGGCGTTGGGATGGATTTTCCCTGCTTCGAACGTGTCCTCGAAGTCGATGGCGTGGGCCAGGGCTCCGTTGCCCAAAGCTGCCATCACCGGAGACACCTTGCGGTCTGCGCCGATCAGCGTCGCCGGTCCTGCACCGGATGCAGACGCGTAGGCCTGCACTGGAGCAACTGCAGGCTCGAGGCCAGTGGCCGCGACCATCACCGCCAGGCCATCGGCCAGAGCGATGGCCACGGCGGCTTTCGCACCTGGGGTGATGTCGCGGGTACCGACATACTCCTCCAGCAGAGTCCGTGTGAGAGTCATGGCCGGGCCGCAATGCGCAGCACGTCACCATCCGCCGCGACGACGCTGCCCAGGTCCGCCTGATCGCCTATGGTCTGCAGGTAGGTTCGGATGCGGTCGAAACCGGGATCCTCGGGCGCAACGATCTTCGGATCGGCGTCGCGACCGATCATGACCGGAACAAAGCGGACATCGCTCACGCCATCGCGGGACAGGTTCGCCTCGAGCAACACGCTCATTTCGGAGCCGGGCGGGAAGTTGTAACGGCTGGAGAAGTCCGGCACCCAGTCCGGGTTCAGCTTCTGGATCTCCTTGAAGCCTTTCGACTGGGCATGCGCCTCGTCCATCCTGAGATCGATTGCGAAGTTGGCGAGGCTGTAGGCGATGGTCTTGCCCTTGTAGATCTCGATGCCCTTGAGGATGTGGGCGTGGTGGCCAAGAACCAGGTCCGCTCCCGCGTCGATTGCGGCGTGGGCCACCTCCCGCTGGTAGTCGGGGATCACCGCGGGGACGAAATGGATGCCGGCATGGTGCGACAGCACCACCACATCGGCCTGCGTGCGCACCTGCCGGATGGTGGACAGCAGGGCGTCGAGATCATCACGGAAGGCGTAGGTGTGGATGCGGGCCGGCGTGCCGGGCTGGTCATGCTCGATCTGCTCGTAGATCGTGTGCGCCCGCATCGGGGCGCAGCCGGGGCGGTTCTCCTCGGCCCAGTAGTTCATCGGCAGAATGGAGTTCACCGAGACGAAACCCACCGTCACCCCGTTGCGGGTGATTAAGGCCGGTTGGCGCGCCTCTGCGATGTTCCGTCCCGTGCCGATCTGTGTGGCCCCGGTACGATCGAGATGATGCAGGGTATCGAACAGCCCCTCAGGACCCCAGTCCATGCAGTGGTTGCCGGCGAAGGAGACGGCCTCCAGGCCGACATCAACCAGTGCATCGGCGATGGCGGGATCGCCGCGCATGGTGTGCCGGGCCTGCGGCAGCCGCACCCCGCGTTCCGTCAGATTGACCTCGAGTTGGCAGAAGCCGAGGTCCGCACGCCCGATCCGCTCGCGCACGGCATCGAAGATGCTGGCGGGACTGTCGCGGTCCGGCGCGACATCGCCGACGGCGACGAACCTAATGCTCACGAGGCAACTCCGGGTCAAGCAGGTGACATGCGGCGGCACCGCCATGGGGGGCCGCAAACATGGGCGGGCGAACGCTGTCGCAGCGATCGAACCGTAAGGGGCAGCGCGTATGGTACGGACAACCCGGCGGCGGATCGAGCGGGCTCGGGATCTCGCCCTGCGGCGGCAGATCCGGGGGCGGAGCGTCCGGATCGGGCGGCAGGGCCGCGGCAAGCAACGCGCGTGTGTAGGGATGGCTCGGAGCCGTGCAGATCGCCTCGGCGGAACCCCGCTCGATGATGCGGCCGAGATACATGACGATCACATCATCGGCCATGAACCGGACCGTGGCGAGGTCATGGGAGATGAACACGCAGCCGAGCCCGTACTCCTCCTGCAGGTCCTTTAGGATGTTGAGAATCTGTGCCCGGATGGAAATGTCCTGCGAGGACACGGGCTCGTCCAGCATCAGGACGCGGGGCCGCGAGGCTATGGCCCGCGCGATGGCAATCCGCTGCCGCTGCCCGCCGGAGAACTCGTTGGGGTAGCGCCGGGCATCTTCCCGCCGCAGGCCGACCGCCTCCAGCACTTCGCCGACCCGATCCTCGATCTGTCGGCGGCTCAGCTCAGGAATGGTCGACAGCGGCTCGGCAATGATCGACCCCACCCGCATGCGTGGATCGAGCGAGGAGAAGGGGTTCTGGAAGACCGGCTGCACCGCCCGGCGGAACTCGCGCATCGCCTGCGATGACAGCGTTGCGGAGGGCTCTCCCTGAAACTGCACTTCGCCAGTGGTGGGCGTGTCCAGCAGCAGGAGCAAACGATTGAGCGTGGTCTTGCCGCAGCCGGACTCTCCGACAACACCGAGGGTTCGCCCCGGCAGGAGGTCTATGTCGACGTCGGTGACCGCATGAAGATCCTGCTGGCGGCCATTGTGCTTCACCTTGAACACGCGGCTCAGGCCGCGCGCGGACAGGATGGCGCCGCTCATGCTGCGCCTCGCTGGGCCTGCAGGGGAAACCAGCAGCGGGTGGTATGGGCGACACCGACCGCGAAGGTGCTGGGCGGCTCGAGGCACTTGGGCTGGGCGTTGGGGCATCGCGGGTGGAAACGGCAGCCCTGTGGGCGGGCCGATACCGGTGGGGGTGAGCCGGGAATGGTGGGGAGGCGCCTCGGTGCCCGGTCCACCGTGGGAATGCTGTCAAGCAAGGCGCGGGTGTACCAGTGCGCCGGCCGGTGGAAGATGTCGCGGACCGGGCCCTCCTCCACGATCTGGCCGGCATACATCACCGCCACCCGATCGCACATCTTGGCGACCACGCCGAAGTCATGGGTGATGAACAGCATGGCCATGCCGAGCCGCCTTTGCAGGTCCTTGAGCAGTTCCAGGAACTGGTACTGGATGGTCACATCCAGGGACGTGGTGGGCTCGTCGGCGATCAGCAGGCGTGGTGCCCGTGTCAGCGAGATTGCACCGACCACCCGCTGGCGCATGCCGCCGCTCATCTGGTGGGGGTGGTTGGACAGACGCGCTTCGGGGGAGGGGATCCGGACGCTTTCCAGGGCGGCGATGGCCCGCTCCTGGAGACTGCCTTGCCGCGTCGCATGCAGGCGCAGCCCTTCCTTGAGCTGGTTGCCGACCGTGAAGATCGGGTTCAGGGAGGCCATGGGATCCTGCAGGATCATCGAGATTTCTCCACCGCGCATGGCGGTCATCTCGTTGCCCGACAAGGCCGTAATGTTCTTGCCGTCGTAGAGGATCTCACCCGACAGGCCTTTTTCGAGCAGCGGCGGCAGCAGGCGCATGAGGGCCATGCCCAGGGTGGTCTTGCCCGAGCCGCTTTCCCCCACCAGTCCGACGGTCTCGCCGGCCCCAATCGCAAGATCGATGTTCTCGATCAGGCTGAGGGAGTCGCGATCACCGCCGAGGCGGACGCTGACATTGCGCATTTGGAGGAGGGGCGGTGAAGTCGTCGTCATCAGATGTTGCGGCCCCTCAGTGCCGGGTTGATGCGGTCGGCAAGCGCGTCCCCGATGAGGTTCACCGCCATCACCGTCAGCAGGATGGCCGTGCCCGGCACGATGCAGAGCCACCAGGCCGATGCGATGTAGGAGCGGCCGTCGGCGACCATCGAGCCCCAGGACGGCGCCGGCGGCGGCACGCCAACACCGAGGAAACTGAGCGAGGCTTCAAGCACGATCACCACGCCGACCTGCAGTGTTGCGATCACTATGAGGGCGGGGGCGATATTGGGCAGGATATGCCGCCAGATGATCTTCCAGTCAGACAGGCCGGAGGTGCGGGCGAGGTCCACATAGTCCTCGTTGCGGATCTTCAGCGTCTCGCCGCGCGCCATGCGGGCATATTGGCTCCACAGCACCAGCGAGATGACGATGATGATGTTGCCAAAGCTTGGGCCTGAGATCGCGCCGAGGAGCAGCGCAAGCAGGATCACGGGGAAAGAAAGGGCGAGATCGACCAGCCGCATCAATATGCGGTCGGTCCAGCCGCCGAAATAACCGGCCGCGGTGCCTACGGCGGTGCCCAGCGCGCCGGAAATGGCGATCACCAGGGCGCAGACGGTCAGCGAAATGCGGGCACCTGCGATGATGCGGGAGAGGATGTCACGGCCCAGTCTGTCGGTGCCGAAGGGGTGCGCCCAGCTGCCCCCGTCCTGCCAGGCTGGCGGCACCAGGCGGGCCCGCAGGGAGCCGGTGAGGGGGTCATACGGCGTCAGCCATGGGCCGAAGAGGGCCGCGACGACAAAGAGGACCAGCAGCGCCGCGGCAGCGCGCAGGGGCCAGTCCAGCGAGTGCCACAGCGTCGCCATACTGGTGAAGACCCGAGGGCGACGGGGCCGCATTTCAGAACTCACGTCAGCCATCACCCACGGCTCCGCATGCGGGGGTCGACAACGACATAAAGCAGGTCTACGGCAAGATTGGCGAGGATGAAGAGGGAGGTGATGACCAGGACCACGGTTTGCACCACGGGGAAGTCGCGCGAGAGGATGGACTCGTAGGCCAGGCGGCCGATGCCGGGCCAGGAGAAGACCGTCTCGACGATCACCGCCCCGGTTATCATCACCGCAAAGAAGGTGCCCATGAAGGTGATCACCGGGATCAGGCTGTTGGCCAGCGCGTGCTTCCAGATCACCGCTGCTTCGGAAAGTCCCTTGATCCGCGCCAGCTTGATGTACTCGCTGCCAAGCGCCTCGAGCATGGAGGAGCGGACCAGGCGGGTGATCGCGGCGAGGGTGAACAGGCCCAGTGTTGCTGCCGGCAATACGTAGTGCTGCCACTGCCCGTAGCCGGAGGTCGGCAGCCAGCCCAACTGCACTGCGAACACGTACATCAGGACGATGCCGAGCCAGAAGCTTGGCACCGACTGCCCGATCAGGGCCACCAGGCGGGCGGCGATGTCCACGACGGAGTTGCGGCGGATGGCGGCAAGCACCCCGAACAGGATGCCGATGGTGACGGTGAACACCAGTGCCACGGCCGCAAGACTGAGCGATGCGGGCAGTCGCGACAGCACCAGTTCGAGCGCGGGCTGGCTGCCGGCGGTGACGGACCGGCCGAAGTCGCCGGTCAAGGCGTTGCCGATAAAGGTCAGGTACTGGACGGGAAGAGGTTGATCGAGGCCGAGGTCCTGCGTGAGCTTGATCTTGTCGGCTTCCGTCGCCCCGTCGCCGAGCAGCAGGGCTACTGGATCTCCCGTCAGCCGGCTGAGAAGGAAGATCACCAGGCTCATCAGCAGCAGCGCGATCAGCGCTTCACCTATCCGAGTAGCGATGAGTTTCAGCATGGCCGGCGCCCGGTGCGTAGGCCGATGCCGCGCGAACGCGGCATCGGGAGTTGATCGAGGTCAGTC